>JADLCA010000547.1 GCA_020847495.1 Candidatus Hydrogenedentota bacterium
GCAGGAGAAGATTACGACGATCTCTGGAATCGGCTGCTCGAGTCGCTTTCCCTATTTCGTCCAGGCCTATGGCGCGCATTACTTGCACGGACGTTCACTTCCGTTTGCCAGCGGTGTTTCGCTGTCGCGCCCGGACTTGCACGTGTTCGTCTTCGGTGGGGATGGCGATCTCTTCTCCATCGGCGGCAATCATTTCACCCACACGGCGCGCAAGAACATCAAGATGACCTGCGTCGCGATGGACAATTGGGTCTACGGGCTCACAAAGAAGCAGACTTCCCCGACCTCACCGATCGGTTTCAAAAGCAAGACGGATACCTGGGGCGCGGTTGATTACCCAGTGAATCCGATGAAGCAGGCGATTGCCGCGGGGGCCAGCTTTGTTGCGCGCACCACCCATTCGAATCCGAACCACGTGCTCCAGATGATGGAAGCAGCCATGGACCATGATGGCTTTAGCTTTATCGAGTGCCTCAGTGAATGCGTCGAATTCTATGAAGGCGCGTTCGACGCCTCGAATCCTCGCAAAGGCGGAGTGTTCAACCTCGTCCCAGCTACGCATGACGTGAGTGACGAAATGGCCGCCTACAAGCTGGCCAGCGAGCCTTTCCCTGGTTACTTCGGCGTCTTCTATCAGGTGCGGAAGTCCACCAAGAACGCCAGGGAGCAGGAGATTCAGGCGAAAATCCGCGAAAAACACCAGGGCCTGAAGGATTGGCAGATTCTTCACAAGACCTTTCAGGCTTTGAAATAGGGTTTCGTTGACATCGCGACGCGAAATTGTACATTTTATGGCCGCTCGCAGGATGGGGTCGTAGCTCAGTTGGTAGAGCGCCTGAATGGCATTCAGGAGGTCAGGGGTTCGAACCCCCTCGGCTCCACCATCCTTTTTAGCCTTCTTTTCACGAAGAGCCTTCTTTCCGCACAAAACAGCCAGTGCCCGCTGGTTTGCATCCCGTTTCGGCACTTGAGTATCGTCGACGGTCTGGCGCTGGCCGAAACGCGCATGATCCTCTCCGGCGCGGGGTCGGCGGTTGTGCTCGCTCTGGTGGAACGGGACGTTGCACCTCCCCGGTGTGCAGCTCTATTGAACCGAGAATGTTAGTTTACTCCGAAACGGGTGTCTTTTCTGCCAGATGCACCAGTGCGCGGGCCATCCCGCTGAAAATCACCGCGTGGACGGGATAGAGCAGATACCACTAGAGCAGCCCGGCCAACCCGCGCGGAGCAAAGAACGCCGTCTGTGAAAGGCGTGATGTGCGCGCGTCCACCGGCTCGACCTGGAACTCCAGCCAAGCCCGCCCCGGCACCTTCATTTCCGCCCGCAAGCGCAGCAGCCGGTCCAACTCCACGGCCTCGACCCGCCAGAAGTCGCCCGCATCACCCGCACGAACGTCCTGTGGGTCACGCCGTCCGCGCCGCAGCCCTACGCCGCCCAGCATTCGGTCCACGAAACCGCGCACCGTCCACGCCCAGTTCATGCAGAGCCAGCCGGTCTCGCCCCCCAGCCGGGTGAAGGCGCCATAGACCACCGCGCACGGTGCCTGCACGAGCCGCTGGCGTCTTTCCAAGATGATGCCTTCGTGCGTGGCCAGCAAGACGGGCGCAGCGTCCCCCTGGCTGCTGGCCAGGGCGTCGCTCCAGGCGGATTCAACCTGGCCGGTTTCGAGGTTGGCCAACGCAAGACGCACAGCGGTGTCGTAGTCGAGCAGTTTGATGGTGGGGAACAGCTCTCGCGCCAGGTTGTCGCGCACCACGACGTCGTTGCGCAGGCCCTGAATGAGCGGACGCGCAATCGCCGCCGGCACTGGGGTGACCAGATGCACCCAATAGGAGGAAAGCCGCGGGGTCAACACCGGCACCGGCACGAGCCAGCGCCGCAAACCGCGCGCCTTTGCGTAGCCGCGCAGCAGGTCGCCATAGGTCAGCACGTCAGCGCCGCCGATCTCGATGATGTGGCCCGTGCTCTTAGGTGTGTCGAGCGCCGCCACGAGGTAATCGAGCACGTTGCGGATGGCGATGGGCTGGACACGCGTGTAGAGCCACCGTGGACAAATCATGACGGGCAAACGCTCCGTGAGGTAGCGGATGATCTCAAAGGAGAGACTTCCGGACCCCACAATGACCGGTGCGCGGAACTCGGTCACTGGCACGCCCGCCTCCCGGAGGACCGCGCCGGTTTCCTGACGTGACCGCAGATGCTCGGACAGCGCAGTGTCGGGATCGCCCAGACCGCCCAGATAAATGACGCGTTGCACGCCGGCCTGTTTCGCCGACGGGGCGAAGTTGCGCGCGGCCAACACGTCGCGCTGCTCGAAGTCGTATCCACCCGCCATGCTATGGACCAGGTAAAACGCAACCTCCGCGCCCTGCATCGCTGCCGGCAGTGTTTCCGCGCGCAGGCAATCACCAGCCACGACCTCTACCTGGCCGAGCCAGGGCCGGCCTTGAAGCCGCGCCGGATCGCGCGCCAGACAACGCACCCGGAAACCGGCCTCCAAAAGACGCGGTACCAACCGTCCGCCGATGTAGCCGGTGGCGCCGGTGACGAAAACGGTTCGGGTTGCGGGTTTCATGCGTGCTCGCTCCGATCGGTCAAGGACATGGTGGAATTCATGTGGGATCAGAGCCGACATGAGCTGCTGACGATACCGAAAGATCCTCTGCCGTCTGTGCGTCAGGCATATATTAAACAATAGTTACACAATCTCGCCGTTGCGGCAAGCTAAGATTTCGTTGTCGCATCCGATATATCTTCTAATAAAGCTATTATGTGCAGTTTGCAAAGTATTTTCGACTGGACATTGACATTCTGCGCTAATTAGACAAATATTACACACACTTCGACGCTCGGTAATCGGCAGGTGACAGAAATGCAACGAAACGAAGAACAAAAACCAAATAAACGACCATGAAAAAAAACCGTCTTCTAACCCGCCGTTGCCCTTTGGACCTCGCGCCCTTGGCCGGCGATCGACTTCGGTCCTGCATCGAGATCGAGAGGAATCCGGCCAAGGCGCAGATGCTGTTCTCGTCCGGCGAAGAGCCTGGAAACGTCTGCCAATCCGCGACAACTGCCCTGATTCAAGCCTGACCGCAAAAGCACTATGCAACTCAAATTCGACTGGTTGATCGTCCTCGAGAATCTGCAGCGCGGC
>JADLCA010000800.1 GCA_020847495.1 Candidatus Hydrogenedentota bacterium
CAAGGTCTCCGGGAGCCGAGACAATGCCTAGACTTAACAGACAACATGCATCTACGAGACTCATAAAACTTCTGAATTCATAGAGTTGATTGCACAGGAACTCCCACCCTATGAGATATTGGTAAGGGTAGCCACCAAACGTGACCGCGGAACTCTTGACGTGGCGGTTCATTGCGTTTCTCAGTCCTCCAGCGCCTTGAATACCGCGTCGGGTGCGTCTTTGTAGAACTCAATTTTGATCTTTGTCCACAGGTCGTCAGGGAGGTCATTTAATTGTCGACGGGCGGAAACCGGCATGAGCAGGGTTTGTGCCTGTTTGTCGACGGCGAGTTCAGCCACCTGAACCGCGTTTGGAATCATTTCGATGGAACCGCCTAGATTGAGAGCTCCGACGATGATAGTTCCGCCGCGCGTGTTGCGTCCGAGCAGGCTTCCACAGAAAGCAACGAGTACAGGCAGTCCCAGACCGACGCCAGATTTGTCGGCGTCCATGGGCCGCATTTGAATGGAGAACTCCTCTTCACGTGGATTGCGATCGCCGACGAGTTCTTTTGCGCGCGCGTACAGATTCTGCTCACCAACCTTTACGCTTTCGCGGAATGCCGGAGGAGTTGGTTGATTCAGAACCTTGACACCACCACCTGGCCCACACGTAACTTCGATACGGTACAGACCGGGGCCCGCTTCAGGTGCGCCCGGGCTCACCGCCCATACCTGGCCCGGCGGAAGCGGATCGGTCTCTATCGCCTCATCGCTATGCAGTTCGGGTGTCGATACGAACTGCTCAATCCCGTCCGGCCCCAGTGTGTAGCTGAAGTGTGTGTTTCGAAACTCGCTCTTGAAAACACGCTTCTGTTGTTCCTTCACGCGCCGCCGGGATTCTAGGGCAAGTCGGACGATCCACTCCAGATCCTCGTCGGAGATTGGCATGCTCGAGTCGGGAAAAATGAGCTTGATTAGACCACTCACTGTTTTATTCACAGCCTCAATATCGCGTCCGCTAAGCGCACCGCCTAAATACACACGTCCTTGCAGAGCAGCAAGGCGATTCCCGGACCGCAATCGACTCCAGCACTCACTCAAGAAATCGCTGACGAGACCAAAATGGTTGGTGAGGTGCTGGTCCGCGCTGACTTTCGGGAAGTCCCAACCAGGCGAGAACGCATGGAGTCGGTCCATGAATGCCGTATCGTCGCGCATTTCCTTCGGCATCGGGCTGAGCAGATGGCCGATCTTCTGCTGCTGCGCGACGTCCACATCGAAGTTGCCAACCATGACAAGGCTGCCGTCCGCGCGAATATTGTCCTTGCCGCGACTGAACTGGCCGGAGGCCATGTAGCCTTTCATAATGTTGACACCGTCCTTCTGGTCGAAGGAGATCCCTGCCACCTCATCGAAGCAGACAACGTCGTACTGGCATACCAAACCCCGCTGACCATTGGCCATGTTCACGAACATTTTCGCCACAGTCGCCTTTCCGCCTGAAATGAGGTGGGCGTACGGGGAAATCTGTTGGAATAGGTGACTCTTACCGGTGCCTCGTGGTCCCAATTCAACGAAGTTGTAGTTCCGCTCGACGAACGGCACCATTCGCAGCAACGTCACCTTCTTCGCGCGCTCGTCAAATGCCGCGGGCTCCAGACCAATCGACCGCAATAGCAAGTCAATCCATTCATGGGTGGTGAATGCCTGACGCCCTTTCGCAAAAACGTCGAGCGCGTCCGCCTTCGATAGCTGGATTGGTCGTAGTCCCCGGATTCCGAACGGCCTACCGGAATTCTGCTGCGCGATGATCGCGTCGTAATCGAGTTCCACTTCCGCGTAGAATCCATCCGTAAGCATGCGCTCGTTCTCGCGCACCAGATCGTCTGCAATTCGCACGTCTCTCAGCGCAAGGCTTGGCAACTCGGCGATGTAGCAATCGTTTTTCGCGTCGAGCCGCGCTTTTATAATGTCGATGATGCGCACGGAACCCTGTTCCTTCGCGCGGGCCTTGAAGAGTTCCTCCTCGCCGGTGCGCACGGTACGATCCTTGAGTTGCTTCTCGACAATGCCAATTCCTTCGAGAATCTCGGCCTCGTTGACCGTGGCGCAATAGCGCCCAAGGAGAAACTCGACAACATACGTCGGCACGGGATATTGCCGCGCGTACTTTCGAACTAGGTCCTTGCGGACCAGATAGCCGTCAAAGGCCGACGCAGCGAGTTTGTCCAGGTGATCAAGTTCCAGTGCCATTTAGTTTTCTCCAACCTGAGTCGGCTTTTGATCCAAGATGTTTTCGGCGCTGTCCAGCAGCACGACAACGGAAGCGGCGCCCTCGTGGCGATCATCCACGACCGCGAGGCTCACTTCGCCGTTTTTGTCGACAGCTTTCGCAGACACCACAATGCTTGTGTCGCTCTTTCTGGGGTGAAGCCGCAGATCTACATTAACACCGGAAGCATTGGTATCGACGGTGACCCGGCATCGCATACCGCGCCACGACACCCCCGTAATCCTCGCGCGCGTGACTTCCGTGCCTCGTTCAACGATCATGTCCGGCACGACGCATTCCTGCGGACTGATTCCGCCGTGAGCATATTCGACGCTGGCAAAGAAGCTCCCAATTCCCGGCGGCGAGACAATCTGTACATGCGGGTTCCAGTGCGACTGGAAGACCGGGAAACCGTCCGGCGTTTTCCCTTGAGCAACCGCGCAACGTGCCCACTTCGTTTCTGTGAGGTACTTGGGCAGTTC
>JADLCA010000548.1 GCA_020847495.1 Candidatus Hydrogenedentota bacterium
GATGACTTCAGCTACAACATCGCCGAGAACCCGGTGCACGTGCATGATTTCAATGCGACGATTCTCCATCAGATGGGGCTCGATCATGAGCGCCTTATCTTCCGCTATCAGGGGCGCGACTTCCGCTTGACCGATGTGCACGGGAACGTGGTGCGCGATATCCTGGTATAATTGGTGAGAGCATTCAAGGGCTGCGGTGATGCTGTATACCATCGGGCATTCCAACCATTCGATTCTGCACCTTCTGGACCTGCTGCGAATGCACGGCATTGTGACCGTTGCCGATGTCCGTTCTCGTCCCTATTCACGCCACTGCCCGCAATTCAATCGCGATGCTCTGTGCAAAGAACTCGCGGCACACGGCATCGACTACGTCTTTCTTGGAAGAGAATTGGGCGGTAAACCGGACAACCCCGAGTGCTACGCTACGGATGGAAAACCGGACTATCCGCGCATGGCGCAGCGGCCTGCATTCCGCGAGGGTCTCGACCGCGTGAAGCGGCTGATGAAAGATGCGAAGATCGCCATCCTTTGTGCGGAAGAGGATCCATCGAAGTGTCACCGGCTGCACCTGATTGCGAAAGTGCTCTCCGGAGAAGGCGTGCACATCGAGCATATCCGCGGGGATGGGTCACTGGTGCCGGAAGATGTGTTGGCAGCGGAGGATGAAATCGGGCCACCGAACCAATTGACGCTGTTTGCCACAGGTTCCGCAGAGGGCAACGCACCCTGAAACCGGAATGCGCCACACTCACTTGCCCGATCGGACCGATCAGACGGATCCGTCCGATCCGACGAGGGTACGTTTTCTTGATTTCTTTACATTCTCCGGCAATTCCGTTAAGCTGATTGTGCTGTCTTGCAAGGCTGTTTTGTCCCGTATTGAGATGAGAGGATTCGGCATGGATCCGGTTCGCGAACACGAATTGCTGATGACCCGCCGCCATTTCTTTGGCCGCTGCAGTGCGGGGATCGGCGTGGCTGCGTTGGGCTCTCTGCTAACTCCGCAGGCCATGGCGGCACTGACGAATCCCGCCAACGGCGGACTTGGCCATCCACATTTCGCCCCCAAGGCAAAGCGGATCATCTACCTGTTCATGTCGGGTGGTCCTTCGCAGATCGACCTCTTCGATTACAAACCCCAGCTTCAACCAGTCCACGGGAACGAATTGCCGGATTCCGTGCGCATGGGGCAACGCCTCACCGGGATGACCTCGGGGCAGTCGAGTTTTCCGATGGTGTCCTCGATGTTCAAATTTGCCCAGCACGGCCAATCGGGCCATTGGGTGAGCGATCGCCTTCCCTACATTGCTTCCGTTTCCGACGACCTTTGCTACATCAAGACAGTGAACACCGAGGCGATCAACCACGACCCGGCCATCACGTTTATCCAGACGGGCAGCCAGCAGCCGGGACGCCCCAGCGTTGGGGCGTGGATGTCGTACGGACTGGGCAGCGAGAACCACGACCTGCCCGGCTTCATCGTGATGCTGTCGCGCACCAGCATGGCGCGTCCCGCACAGGCCTTGTTTGACCGCTTGTGGGGCGCTGGGTTCTTACCGTCGGAGTATCAGGGCGTCAAGTTCCGTTCGGGCGGCGATCCTGTGCTGTATCTCTCGAATCCGCCGGGGGTCGACGCCACGACGCGCCGCAGAATGCTGGACGGGCTGGCCAGCCTGAATGCCATGCACTTCGAGAACCAGCTCGACCCGGAGATCAATACGCGCATCGCGCAGTACGAGATGGCCTATCGCATGCAGACGTCGGTGCCGGATCTTGCGGACACCTCCGACGAGCCGGACCACATCTTCGCGTTGTACGGCGAGGATGCGCGTAAACCGGGAACCTTCGCATCCAACTGCCTGCTGGCACGGCGGCTGGCCGAACGCGGCGTGCGGTTCATTCAGTTGTTCCACCGGGACTGGGACCAGCACAACAATTTGCCGAACGACCTGACCGAGCAGTGCCGCGACGTGGACCAGGCATCGGCGGCGCTGGTAACCGATCTGAAGCAGCGCGGCATGCTCGAAGACACGCTGATCATCTGGGGCGGTGAGTTCGGGCGCACGGTGTATTGCCAAGGCAAGCTCACCGCCGACAACTACGGACGCGATCACCACGGCCGCTGCTTTACGGTCTGGATGGCGGGCGGCGGAGTGAAACCCGGCTTCAGCTACGGAAAGACTGACGACTTCTGCTACAACATCGTGGAGAATCCCGTTCACATCCACGATCTGAACGCCACCATCCTTCACCTGATGGGAATCGACCACCTGCGGCTGACCTACCCCTTCCAAGGGCGTGACTTCCGCCTGACGGACGTCCACGGCAACGTCGTGCGCGACATCATCGCGTAGTACCGCGCACAACGTCGCGTCTACTGGCTCCGTTCGCCACGGCTGCGCCAAGTCACCTCGTCACTCCGATGAGGCCTGCGGAAAGTACAAGCCCGTAATGCATGTACTTGACACTTTCGTCCCATTGTCCTTTATTCGGCAGTTGACTGAGACTGACCCCGTCTTTCGCCCAGGCTTTGCGCGCCGAGATTCCTATCTCGGCAGCGAAACACGGGGTCTGTCCCCAACCCATTGAAAGCGGCCTCAACTGCCGAATTTGGGATTACGCGAACTGTGAGAGTCACAAGTATCCGATCGAGGCAGGATGAAGACGAAAGCGGCATGTGAGTCGCATTAATAGACCTTCAGATCACAAGCCTTGATGAGATGGTTAATTGTGCTATTGACTGCGTCCACTTCCTTCGTCATAATGCGATCCGGCATGGGGGTGCCTAGTCGAAGCCACACAATCTTCGAAAGGGGGGCCGCAACGGCACAGTGAAAGCAGGTTAGTTGTCCTGTTGAGCACGAGTGTTGTAAGAACCACAAGGAAAGTCTCTTCACTCCGGGGGTCATCTACAGCGTGAGGGTCGTCTGCCTTCATTTTCATAAGTGGGGGAAGCCGGGAGAGAGACGATGGAGAAGACAATGTTGAGAAGCATGAAGAAGAAGGGGTTCACCCTTATTGAACTCCTTGTCGTTATCGCGATCATTGGTATATTGGCCGCGATTCTGCTGCCCGCGTTGGCCCGTGCCCGCGAGGCAGCGCGTCGCGCGTCCTGCCAGAACAACCTGAAGCAATTCGGCCTTGTCCTTAAGATGTACGCCAACGAGTCGAAAGGCGAGAGCTGGCCGTTTGGCGGTATCGATATCCGTGGAAGCCAGACGACGGCGGCCCAGATCGCGGCCAAACGCGGAAACGTGTATATCAATTGGCCGTCGATCTATCCGGAATACTGCACGGATCCGGCGATCAACATCTGCCCGTCAAAGTCGGATGCGGGCTCGTACTATGAGACCGACTTCGGCGAGGCCAGGAACAACCTGACGGGTTGTTCGGCCGGTATGGCAGAGTACGCAAACACGTTGGGCAAGAACGACCCTGACTCGCCGTGCAAAGGCCGTACGGCGCCTCCTGCGAGTCCGGTCCAGATTACGGGCGGAAGCATGCCCTGGAATTACGACTGCAACGTGGACGGTGGAAGATATTGCGACGCCATGCTGCATTGCGACATCAAGAAAGTGAATGGATGGAAGGACATTCGTTCCTATAAGTACATGGTATTCGCCCTTAGTCCGTCGTGGTTTCAAACCACTGCGGATTATCAGGCTGTCGGATTCATCCTGAACAAGGATGCCACGACAACCTCCTCGTGGCCAGGCGCTCCCAATTCCGCCACGCCGTTGATCTGGGGAGGGAATCACAATGGCGGCATGACCTTCACGCTGCCGTCCGGTATTCAGGCAACCTTCAACCGGCTTCGCGAAGGCATCGAGCGTTTTGCGGTCACGGATATCAACAATCCGGCCGGTTCGGCGCAGGCGCAGTCGGAACTCGTCGTGATGTGGGACGAAGCGCAGACCAGCGGCAATAGCTGGGCGCGTTACAACCACGTTCCGGGCGGCGTGAATGTCCTGTTCATGGACGGTCACGTGCAGTTCGCGAAGGCGGGCGACAACAGCGTCTGGGTCACCAACGAACACGCCTGGAAACAGGATCCCGCGATTCCCATCGCCCACACGTGGCCTGGTTGATGTCAGCGGCATCGTTGGGAAACCGCGGCAAGCACCTGTGAACGACGCCCGCCCGGCGGTATCTTCTCCGGGTTAGGTCGTAGCGAGCGGATGATTGCCTGAAGCGTACCATCGCGGAGCGCCGAGACTCTCTTGAGGGTCTCGGCGCTTCGTCTTTGTGGTGTGACACTGCCCCGGGTCGCCGACGCTCAAGCACCGCATTCGCCAGCCAACTCAACGTGATGCGATCCGGATCCCGCGAGCGACATCCCCCATGCGTTGGTGCATGTGCCCTGCCAGGCGCTTCACGGCACTCCATCACCCCACCTGCTCCATCGCCACATCTTATTACACATCAATCGCTTACAATGAACCAATCGCATCGCCGCACTGTAGCCATCTCGGAACCGAATCCGGCAGGACACAGCAATGGCGCGTTTTTATAGCATTTCTTGCATTTCTGTTGCATAAACTCGTAAAGCAAGGCATAATTGAATCAGGACATTGGGCGCGTGTCCGGATGCCACACTGCCAATCGAGGAGGGCAAGCAAGGCGAACATAATGAACCCCGAGAAGTGGTAGTTATGTTTTAGAAGTGTGGTGCATTTCTCAAGTCTGGTTTCTCATGGCCTAGCCATGGTGCGAGCGAAAGAGCACGGAGGTTTCGTGTCCCGACGCAGGGCGGGTCATGGGAGCCAAGGGGAGAAACCAATGTTGAGGAAATCAGAAAAGCGAGGGTTCACCCTCATTGAACTCCTCGTCGTCATTGCCATCATCGGTATTTTGGCGGCGATATTGCTGCCAGCCTTGGCGCGTGCGCGCGAAGCCGCGCGACGCGCGTCCTGCCAGAACAACCTCAAACAGTTGGGGCTTGTCCTGAAGATGTACGCCAACGAGTCCAAGGGCAATGTGTTTCCGTGGGGCGGCTTGGACCATCGTGGTAGCCAGACGACCGCGGCGCAGATTGCTGCCAAGCGCGGCAATGTGTACATCAACTGGCCGACGATTTATCCGGAATACTGCACGGATCCGGCGATCAACATCTGCCCGTCCAAGGCGGATGCCAGCGTGTACTACGCGACCGATTTCACGGAAGCCCGGAACGTCTTGTCTGGCTGCTCGCTGGGTGTAACGCTCTATGCAGCCGGGCAGGGGAAGAATGATCCGGATACGCCGTGCAAGGGCCGCCAAGCTGCCCCGGCAGCTCCGCTTCAGCTTCCGTCCGCTGGTGTTCAGCCGTGGAACTATGACTGCAACATCAGCGGCGGCTTGTATTGCGACGCCTTCCTGCATGTTGACGTTCTGGTCGCCAATGGTCACAAGGATATCCGCTCCTACAAGTACATGCCCTACATCCTCCTGAATCAGTGGTTCCAGACCCCCGGCGACTATGAAGCCGTTGGCCTGATCCTGAATGAGAACAGCGTGTCGGGTATGTGGACGGGCGCCAACACGGGCCCAAGCCCCCTCATTTGGGGCAACGACCACAACGCGTCTTGGACGACCATCATGCCTTCCGGCCAGTCGGCCACCTTCAATCGTTTGAAGGAAGGCGGCGAACGCTTCGCGATCACCGACATCAACAATCCGGCTGGTTCCGCGGCAGCGCAGTCGAACATTGTCGTGTCCTACGACGAAGCGCAGCAGAGCGGTGGTTCGTGGGCGCGTTACAATCACGTGCCGGGCGGCGTGAATGTCCTGTTCATGGACGGTCACGTACAGTTCGCGAAGAAGGGCGACGGCACCTGCTGGGTCACGAACGAGAACGCCTACGTCGATGACCCGACGGTAGATGGCGCTTCCACGTATTCCGGTTGGCCAGGCTGATCAGGCTGTAGTGCCTGTCATTCTGGTGTGATGTGTGCAGCGCTCCACACGGCGTTTACTTGAAGTGAGCGCACGATAGTGTAGAGGTACCATCGCGGAGCGCCGATCTTCTGCAGAGGAGTATCGGCGCTCCGTGGTTCGTCAGTGCCTACTGAGCTTGAACCTGATTGATGCACAAACCACCCGCCTGCTAGCATTGGGTCTAGTGCCAACACCGACTGGAGTCTGTATCTTGTCATTCGGGTCCGCACGCCGCGAATGTACTGCCGTGGGCGCAGTAGCTTCGCGACGTGAGGATGCGCAACACGTTCCGCCTGCGACGCGTCGCCGGCGAGGGGGAGTTACTGCGGTCATGGAATCGGTTAGAAAGTCTTTGTGCATCGTTGCATGGGTATTAGCGTCGGCGGTTGCCTGTGCCGAAGGCACCCTGGATCTTACTGGCGCGGTGCTAGTCCGCGATGCTGGGGATCCGGTTATCGTGAAGGCGGCCACGATGCTGGCGGAGGAAATCGGCAAACGCGCCGGAACGCAACCCGCCATGGCCCGTGCGGCTGATGCGAAGCAAACGGCGATCATTTTGGGCCTTCTCGAGCAATGGCCCGGTCCCACGCCCACCTTCCCCGCCCCGCTGGCCGCACCAGATAAGAAGGAATCGTACGCGCTCTGGGCCGACACCAAGCCGGAAGGCACGAATCGCGTCTATGTGGTGGGTCACGACGCGCGCGGTGTGCTTTTTGGCGTGGGACGCCTGCTGCGGACCCTGGAAATGCGGCCGGGACAAGTGAGCTTGCCAGCGACAACCGCCGTGGCCAGCGCGCCGGACCAGCCCATCCGGGGCCATCATTTCGGCTATGACGATACCAACAACACGTTCGACGCGTGGACGCTGGCCCAGTTTGAACAACAATTCCGGGACCTTATCGTCTTCGGGATGAACACTGTCGAATTGTCGCTCGATTTCAAGGCGGAGAGCCCGCACATGCCGGTACCCGCCGAAAAGATGAATATCGACCTCTCACGGCTTGTCCACTCCTACGGGTTGGATGTCTGGATCTTTCATGCGCTGCACGGGGATGTGTCGGACCCGGCCCTGGCCGAGCAGGAACTGGCGCGGAGCGCCTATGTTTTCGAGAAGATGCCGTATCTAGATGCGGTGTTCGTTCCCGGCGGCGACCCGGGCGAGACGCCGCCGCAGACCCTCATGCCGTTCCTGGCGAAGCTGGCTGAATTGCTGCACAAACATCATCCCGGCGCGGCACTGTGGCTTTCCAACCAGGCCTTCGAGGATTCGGAGAACGACTACCTCTACGATTATCTCGCGAATGAGAAGCCGGCCTGGTTGAAAGGCATGGTCTTTGGCCCGTGGACGAAGATCACCATTCGCGAGGCGCGCGAACGCACACCGTCGCAATACCCTATCCGAAGCTATCCTGACATGACTCACAATGTGCGGAGCCAGTTCCCAGTCCCGCATTGGGATCGCGCCTTCGCGCACACGCTGGGACGCGAATGCGCCAATCCGCGTCCGTTCGCCCAGGCTCAGATTCACCACAATGAGATTCCGTACTGCGACGGGTCCATCCCGTACTCCGAGGGGGTCAACGACGATGTGAACAAGGTCGTGTGGCTTGCGCGGTCGTGGGATACCGAGGCGGACATCGCGGAAGTCATGCGGGACTATGGGCGGTATTTCATTGGGGAGGATTTGGGACCCGCCATCGCGGAAGGACTGCTGGCTGAAGAAAAGAACTGGGAAGCGCCGCTCCTGAACCATCCGGTGGTGAGCGAGACCTTTGCCCACTGGCAGGCAATCGAGCAGAAAGCCGATATGGCGGTCAAGAATAATTGGCGGTTTCAACTGGGCCTGATTCGCGCATACTACGATGAGTACTTGAAACAGCGTCTGGCCGTGGCTGTCGAACGAGAAGCAAACGCATATGCCGCCCTGCGCACCGCAGAGACGAAGGGGCCAGAGGCGGCGATTGCCGGGGCACGTGCGGCGTTGGCGGCGGACCGCGCAAAACCCGTCGCGCCCGAGTTGAAAGCGCGGATTGAGGATCTTGGAGCGGCGCTCTTCCAGAACATCGGGATGCAGTTGGATGTGAAACGGTACGGCGCCAAGAATCCGGAACGGGGCGCCATCCTGGAATTCCTCGACACCCCCCTGAACGATGCGCCGTGGCTCACCGAGCAATTTGATTCGATTCTCGCGGAAAAGGACAGAGCCGTTCAGTTGGAACGCATTGCGGCGCTGCTCAATTGGGAGAATCCGGGCCCGGGGAGTTTCTACGACGACCTCGGCAACGCGACCAAGGAACCCCATCTGGTGCCCGGAAAACCGTGGAGCGAGGACCCCGGTTTCGTGGAATCGCCGCAGGATGAGTTCACGCGCGCCATTGGCGTACCGCAGGACCCCGCCCAACTGGAACCCGCCGAGGCGGCCTCCGCGGAGAAGAAACCCGCGCCGAGGCTTTCCTGGCTGGACCAGGGTCAAACTCTTTTCCGCACGGACCTGCGTATGCATTTCGACGGTCTCGATACGGGCGCGGCCTACACGTTGCGTGCGGTGTATTACGGGCGCTTCAAGGCCACGATGAGATTGACCGCCGATGACCAATACGAAGTGCACGGCCCGGTCAACGCCAGCGACCCGCCCGAAATCGTGGAGTTCCCGATCCCCGCCGAGGCCACGAAGGACGGTGTCCTAGACCTCCGCTGGACCAAGACCGAAGGCCGAGGCTGCCAGGTCGCGGAGGTGTGGCTGTTGCGGAATCCATGACGATGTGTGCTGACCCGGATTTCTCACACGCACACCCCGCTGGTCTCTCAATCCCAGCTGAGTCAGCAGTTTCCAAGACTCTGGCACGTCCTCCTTGCCTAAACGATGTACCTGTGAGAAATCCTCTCGAGTGAGACTGTGGGCCATTGCGAGAACATATCTCACCGCCCGCTACGCGAGAGGGCGGTGAGGTGTGCGGACTAATAGCGTGTTTCAAGGGGAGTGGCCTCAATGAACACCCGACGCTGGACGCGCTGCAGCGCAGGCGTCTCGCCTGCTCGGAAGCACCAGTTTGCCTTCCCTGCTTTCCGACGCCGCGTGCCCTTGATCCTAGAATCAGCAGTTGAATGGGACTGACCCCGTCTTTCGCGTAGGCCTTGCGGAGCGAAACACGGGGTCTGTCCCCTCACCCAGTGGTTGACCGTAATGTCTCTGGTAAGGCATTCGCGCCGATAGCGTTAACGATTACATGGCGGTTCAACTGCCGTTTTCAGGTTGATACGCGTACCGCTCCGCATCACGTGTCCCGGAGGGACAACCGAAAGTAGCCCAGGACCTCCAGTCCTGGGTCTGGCCGCCCCCCTCCGTCCAGTCCCGGAGGGACGGCAGAGAGCAGACGTCCAGTCGCGGACCGGGTGCGTGCCCTCTATCTTCACAAACTGCCTGAAGTGGTATAGGCGATGGGGCATGATGGGTTCTGCCGTCCCTCCGGGACTGCAAGACGGAGGGGGTGCACAGAGGACCCCGGATTGAAATCCGGGGCTACTTTCTGTTGTCCCTACGGGACTTGCAGGGCAGCGCTACGGGTAGCCGGGCTTCTGAAACACGCTTCAAGTGGTCCGGCGGGCACATTTTCGACCGCGAGGGTGCAGTCCGCTTGAGAATGATGACCTCAGTGTCCTCACTCTGGTTCACGGGTTCGAGGAGCAGCCACGCACCGCACTCGGGGCAGTGCATGAGGCCGCCGACCCATTGCGAAGCTGTTGCGAGGCGCCGCTGCTTCTTCTCCTTGTCCTTCTCCGAGAGGATGGCGAGTTCCTTCTTGAGCACGCGCCGGTAGTCCGCGTCGTAAATCACGGCGTAGGAGTCAAACTCGCGGCCCGCGAGCCGGGCCTTCACGTAGTCGAAACCGCATGTGCAGGTGGGCATGGGGCAGATTCTCCCTATGGAGACAGCCATTAACACGTTCACACACTCAGATCACGGGCACCATGGATAAAAGCCAAGACAAGAATCTCGTCCGGAGTGGTTTCGTAGATAAGCCTGTACCGCCCAACAAACAATTCGCGCACGTTTCGTAACGCAATCTCAGGTACGACGTGTCCGCGTTCGCTCAGTGACTTCAGTGATGCGGCAGTTTCAATGCTAAGAGTGAGTAGACGCGTTGCCGCATCTTCGGAATCATGAGCGACATATGCAACAGCCTCGTCCAGCATTTCCTGGGCATATAGGGTCCAGACTACCGGCCGTTCGTGCGAAGCCTTTTTTCGCGCATTCTCGCTTCCACTTCCTCATGCGGAATTGTTCGGCCTGCAGCGGCGTCCGCCTGTCCTCGCTCCACGGCCTGCACAACGTACAGATGATAGAGTACGTCCTCGACGCTGCAGTCGGCAGGAAGCCTGTCGAGAATCGCCATGACTTTCTCTTTCGTCTTCACGCCAACCTCCACCTCCGCGCGGACCGCCTACGATTGCGCGACGCATGGGCGGCTACCCACAATCATTCTGCGCGGAGACAGGCGGAATGTCAATCCATCCCACCGTAAATAGACCGCACAGATCGCCTATTGCCAGTCAGTTACAGAACTCTGGCCGCCTACGGTTTTTCGGCCCGACGCGCATATATAGATCCAGGCACATTCACCATACACGCTCGCTAGAATGCGAAGACGCCAAGAATTCAATTGACTGCCCCGGCAAGCTTGACCATAACCACGATCATCAGGTCTGTGATTCCCGTCAACTGCTCTCTTCACCTTTGCGTCTCCGCGTCTTTGCGAGAGGGATTCTCTCCTGTGTCCGGCAGGCTCTGAGTGGCGGCCGTTACGGCCGCACGCAGGCCATCCATGAACTTCTTGGCGGCGTCGTGAGGGGTGAGGCGTTGGTAGATGACTTGCTCGATGAGACCCCTCCCTTCCTTCTCGAACCACTGATCAATTGCGAGTCTCAGGATAGCGTACTGGGCCGTGGCGGGATCTCCAGGAGACAACGGCTCTTCCACAACAGGGATCTCGCTTTCCATGACCTTGGTGTAGAACTGCACCCAGGGATCGTCCGCGGGTACCAGCTCTGGAAAGAGACGGGCGAAGGCCTGTGTATCGGGCGGGAGGTGCCGGAAGCGGCGAAGCTGCGAGCGCGCGAGATGTGCGGGGTCAGACAGGAACTTGGCCACGCGCAATGCATTCTCTGTATGGGCATCGCCCTTGTACGGCGATTGCTTCAACACGGAGAATCCCAGAACGCCCGCGCGCGGGGCGGGCCACATGCCCGGCTCGCGGGTGGGCATCCAGATCACGGTCAGGTCGGGTGGCTCATCGCCCTGGGTTGCTCCACGCGCGTGATCGGCCTCCCAGGTTTCACGCCACAGCTTCGCGGACCACGGGCTCTCACCGAAGGTCATACCCAGGGTTCGTCGCGTGATGAGTTCCTCGTTGATCTCGTTCCAGTTCATGCCAAGGGTCGCCGGGTTCCATGACTTGTCGACATTGAGGAGCTGGTCGAACAGCGTCAAAACCTCGGCGACTTTCTCCTCCGTGAGGCCGGGGTGAATCCCCCACTCCTGCGAATTCGGGTCCAGATGGAGGAAGTGGCGCAAAGACACATCGCGACCCCAGATGCCCGGCCCGAATTCATCGATGAAAAGCTGCTGCACGTGGATCAGCGCCGCGCCGAAACCCCAGGTATCGATGTCGCCGTCCCCGTCGGTATCGCGGGTCATGCGTTTGCACGCGTCGCGAAACGCATCAACGGTCCATCCGATCTCGCGAAGGTTGGCATCATCAAAGCCTGCCGCGCTGAGCATGGCCCGGTTCGCGAGGATCACCCCGCCGTACGCGTAGCGGTAGATCGGGAAGGCCGTGGGGCGTCCGTCTCGCGTAATCGCACGGCGCACGAGAGGGCCCATTCCTTCGAGCGTTGCATTACTGAGAAACGACTCAGGGATAGGTACGGACAGGTCCGAGACCTTGCCGCTGTATTGCAGGGTGTCGATATCCGCGTACCCGCTGAGATAAACATCCGGAGGCTGGCCCGTCGCGAGTGCAACTCGGAGTTTGCTCTGATAGCCCGAGTGGCTCATGACGGCCATCTTGATGTGTACATTCGGATTTGTCGTATTCCAGAGACCGGCGAGCTGGTAGTAGTGAGCTTCATCGGGCGAGCCAATGAGTTCGTTGATCCAGACGGTTATTGTGTCGCTGGCCGTGGCCTGTCCATTGCTGACTGCACCCTCCCCCGGAGACTCGAGCACGGTCCAGAACCAGAGCCAGCTCAGGCCAAGAGTGATAACCAGGATGACGATGGCTGCCTGTTTCACGAGTGAAGCCAATCTATGTAGCGCAGGCGTCTCGCCTGCATCTTGAATCTTGTGCACATCACCAATGGCATTGCAGGCGCGACGCCTGCGCTACACAATCGCTGCAATTCAACAGACAGGCGAGGGCGCCTGTCCCACACGCGCTCGCCCAACCCATGGGCGCCTGCCCCACACGCGCTTGCCATTCCCGCAAGAAACTGGTTCAACCTATCATCCTTTCACGGCGCCGATGGTCAGGCCTTGGATGAAGAAACGCTGAAGCACGACAAACAAGATGATAACTGGCAGGCTGACCATCACGGCACCGGCCATGATGATGCCGTAATCCATCGGGAAGACAAAACCCTGGTCCACCCCGATGAGCGAGATGAGGCCGACTTGCAGGGTCATCATGTCTTTGGAGTTCGTGACGAGGTAGGGCCAAAAGTAGTCGTTCCACGCGCCGACGAAGTCGAGCAAAAACATGACGGCGAGTACGGGCCGCGCCATGGGCATTACTATGCGCCAGAAGATGGTCCACTCGGACGCGCCGTCGACGCGCGCGGCCTGCATGAGTTCGCGCGGCAGCGTGGTCATGAACTGTTTGAAGAGGAAGACCCCGCCCAATCCCGCCATGCGCGGGACGATAAGCGCGAAGAAGGTGTCAAACCAACCGAAGGAGAACATCATCTGATAAAGCGGGATCAAGGTCACAAAAGACGGGATAGCCATGACGGCGATGATGAGCCAGAAGAAGAACAGGCGACCCGGAAAATCGATCTTTGCAAGGGCATAGCCCGCCATGGCGCTGAAGATGAGATTGCAGCAGGTCGGCACGAGAGCCACCAACAGGCTGTTGCGCAGCCAAGTCCACGCGGAGCCGTGCGTGAGGTCGAAAAAGCCCGCATAGTTGTCCCATGCCCAGTCCCGAGGATACCAGTCGAGATCGGAAAGTGAGAATGAGGAACCAAGATGTGTCAGGCTACTGCTGAGCATGAGGTAGAGAGACAGGAGCGAAATCGCCGTGTACAGCAAGAGAATCGCAAAGGCCCCAGCCCTGCCCAGCGTGGAAACGCGATCTTGCCGGTACGTGGCCACGATTCAATACTCCACATCGGTGGCGAGCCACCGGTAGTTCACGATGGAAATGCCAACGATGAGCAGCATCAGCAGAACCGCCATGGCGGAAGCCATGCCGAAATCGTTCTGGTAGTAGAAAGTGCGATACACATGGTAATTGACGAAATAAGTGGTCTGGAGCGGGCCGCCGCCCGTAATCAGCAAGGCAGGTGCGAACACCTGAAACCCGGCGATGAGGCCCGTGACTGTCACAAAGACCGTAGTTGGTTTGACCAAGGGCCACGTGACCGAAGTGAAGGTGCGAAACGCCGAGGCGCCGTCGATGGTGGCCACTTCGTAGTAGGTGCTGGGGATGTTGCCGATGGCAGCCGCGTACACGATAACGCCAACGCCATTGGCCGAAATCCATGTCATCACGATAAGCACCGGCATGGCGAGCGCCGGGTCACCGAACCAGTTCTGCGCGGAAAGGCCCAGCGTTTGCAGCATGGCATTGGCGAATCCATCCCCGCTGTGGAAGATCCATTTCATGACCGCGGCAGCCACAACAGGGCTGATCACGCCCGGCAGATACAGCGCGGCTTTGAAAAAGGTCTGGACCGGCTTGGGTTGCTTCAGGATCTGGATGGCGAGAAACATGCTGATGAGAATGCTTGCGGGAAGCGTGAAGGCGACATACACGACAGTGACCAGCACGGTGCGCCACCAGAAGGGATCGGCCAGAATCCGCGCGTAGTTCGCGGCGCCAACCCAGTGCGTGGCTGTGGCGCTGGTAAGACTGAAGTCACTGAAACTCTGGTGAACGGCCTTGGCCAAAGGCCAAAACAAAAACAGCGTTGACCAAGCCAGCGCCGCGGCCAGGAATACATAGGCCCAGAACCACTGCTGGTGGCGTGTGCTGAGCCCGCGCTTTCCGCGCCGCTTGCGATCGAACGCGGCAAGAACAGCGAACGGGACGACGCACCAGAACGCGACGAGTCCTACGAGATACCAGAGCGGATAGACCACAGCCCTCCCTTTCCGCGTTGGTCTGCCAAACGGTCAATCACTCGAACCAGGGGAGGAACTTCTCCAGGCAATCTGGCGGACGCGAAAGGAAGTCTGCCCGTCGATCGGGCGCTACCTTGAGCGCGCCTGCAAGCCTGCAATGACACCAGGACAACGTAATCTGCGGGATCAGCGCGGCCCGTTCGAGGCTACACAGCAAACCTGCTGTCTCCTCATACGCATCGAGTAGCGCTCCCGCAAGCTTTCCGGAAATGGTCGGCTCTTGCGTGAGTGACCAGATGTCGTGTCCGTCAATCGGAGTCGTGTGGAACGAGCAGCACAAGAGCACGGCGAAGGCCAGGTCGTAGACACGCGGCCGCCACGCGCACCAGTCGAAGTCCACGAAAGCCGCGACGTGGTCCTCGCGCATGATGAGATTGGCGGGCTGAATGTCGCCATGAACGAGCGTGTGCGGAAGGGCCAGGTAGGCGTTCATGGGCAGTTTTTCGGCGGCCTCCACGACCCATTTCCGGTAGCGCCGCAGGGGAACTGTGCAACCGGCCTGCTCCCGGTCGATGCGCGTCGCGATGTCAAGCATTTCGAGCACGCACGTCTCGCCGCGGGGTCCACTCTTGTCGTGCCGCAGCTGAAAGGCCCGTCCCTCGGCATGAAAACGGCCGAGCGCGGCTCCCAAGGCGCGCACCTGACTGATGCTGCCTTCGGCTGGCGTCGTGCCATCCACGAAGGGGAAAACTTCCCAGAGCGCATCGACATCTTTCAACCACGTGGAATGGCCCGCCGTCGTTCTCGGCGCAGACACTGCCACGCCGCGTGAGGCCAGGAACCTCAGCGCGGCATGATCGAATTCAACGCGCGCAGGCTCGGAATAGCCAGAGAAACGCCGCCGCACGAACCAAGTACCCAGATCCGTAACCAGTCGGTAGTTCTCGTTCCGAGTCCCCCCCAGACTTTGAATAGTCTGCGGCACGCCCAGCGCGAAGGCGGCCGCCACATGCTGTTGTTGCGACAAATCCATTGGCAAAAGTGTACGGTTTTTCAGGTGCGATCCGCCACCTTCATGTAGGGCCGGGTTGCGGGGCGGGGCGGCGGCTATATACCATGTCGGGAGTTGGGAACCCGGAATCCACCGCCATGCCCGTCAGGAAGTCACCCGTGAAGCGAGCCACCCTGCGCAAGACGCAGGTGCGCGTGGCCTTGATTGGCGCGGGCGCCATGGCAAACGCGGTGCACTATCCTTCGCTTGCGGAAATGGCCGACGTCAAACTCGTGGCGCTGTGTGACCTCGATGAGCAGAAGTTGGCCGGCACGGCCGGACGTTTCGGGATTTCTCACACCTACCAAGACTACCGCCGCATGCTCGATGCCGAAAAGCCGGACGCGGTCTATTGCCTCATGCCGCCGCATCATGTTTTCGATATCGCCATGGATGTCTTGGCGCGGGGGCAGCATCTTTTCATCGAGAAGCCGCCTGGCTTGAACGCGTTTCAAAACCGGCGCATGGCCGAGTGCGCGGCGCGAAACAAGGTCATTGCCGTATGCGGGTTCCAGCGGCGCTACGTGCCCTTGTTTACCGCACTCCGCAAGCGCGTCGAGAAGCGCGGACCGATCCATACGGTCGTCGTCACGTTCGTGAAGTGCAGTTATCCTGCCGCTTCATACTATAACGGCGCTATCGACATTCTATCGTGCGACGCGGTGCATGCGGTGGACACCTTGCGCCACTATTGCGGCGGCGAGGTTGTCGGCGTGGCCAGCGATGTGCGCAACCTCGGGGCCGAGGACAAGAACGCATTCTATGCGATTGCGAAGTTCTCTTCTGGCGCCACAGGCATCCTGCAGGCCAACTGGGCGGTGGGACGCCGCTTCTTCAAGCTGGAAATGCACGCGCAGGGCATCTCCGCTTACGCCGACCCCGATGACTCGGGAGTCCTCTACCAGGATGGAAGACTCGAAGGGGAACGCTTTGACCCGGCCGAGTGCGCCGGCAATAGCGCAGACTGGCATCGCTGGGGGTTCTTTGCGGAGAACCGCCACTTCATCGATTGCGTCAAAGGAGACGCGAAACCGAACAGCAGCCTTGCCGACACAGTCAAGACTATGGAACTGGTCGACCGCATCTACGACAGTCAGATCTAGGACCAGGAGGCCGGAATGGCCAAACTCTTTCGACTCGCAGTGACTTCGATAGACCGCCCGGAAGCGGATGATCGCTCGAGCGTCATCGACACCTGCGCGGCGGCCATTGCCGAGGCGGGTGAGCGCGGCGCGGACCTCGTACTTCTGCCCGAGGAGCCTGACATCATCGCAGGCGGCACCTATGGCGTGTATCCGCTCGAAGAGCACCCAGCATACCTGCGGTTCCGCGAACAGGCGGCCGCATCGCGGATCGGCGTCATTTCAACGCTCTCGGTGAAAGTGGGCGAGCGCCACGCGAACACGGCGTTCTTGCTGGATCGGAAAGGCGAGCTTCTTGGCCTCTATCGCAAGAAGCATCCGGCTCCCAGTGAAGAGGCGATCCTGACCGAACCTGCCGTGGCGGGCGACCCCTTCCCCGTGTTCGATTTTGAAGGGGTGAAGCTGGGCATCGGCATTTGCATGGATATTCATTTCCCGGAGATGTTCCGAATATACGGGTTGAAAGGCGCGGACCTCGTCTGCGTGCCCACGATGTACCTGGATTATACGGGCGACATGCTCGAGTCCATCGAGAAGGCCCGGGCCATCGACAGCCAGATGTACTTCGCATTGTCGCGGTACATCACGCGGCCCTTCCTGGCGGGCAAGAGCATGGGCTACGCGAAGGTGATCGCGCCGGATGGACGCGTGATTTGCTCGACGGCGCACCGCCCCGGCGTGGCCATCGCGGAGTTCGATCCGAAGTGGCGCATGGAGTTCTGGGGCGAGGGATATGAAGGCAACATGCGATACATGTTTGATGTGATCCGCCGTCCCGATCTGTACGGCGAGTTGGTGAAACCCAGCGAACAACACAACAAGAGCTGAGGACTGTTCATGGCCTGGAAAGACGGCAAGAAGTGGGTCTATTCAATCACGTACGATGAGGGATGCGAAGACTTGCTGCGCTATGCGCTTCCCATCCACCGCAAGTATGGCGTGCAGGGGCATCTCGCGCTGGTGTCGAGCCAGATCGGCGTGCCCCGCAACCTGCCCGGCAGCAGCTACGACAAGATGATGATCCTCTCAAAGGAGCAAATCCACGAACTCGTCAAGGAAGGCTGGGGCGTGTCGTGCCACAGCATGACGCACTGCGGCGTGACGTTGAATAACGCCGAGACGGAAGTCGTCCAGGCGCGGCGGGTGATCGAGGAAGCCTTGGATATGGAAGTGCGGATGTTCTGCGTGCCCGGCGACAACAACGGTCACGCGGGCGCGATGAAGTACGCGCCCATCGCGGGATTCACCTCCATCCTCACCATCTACGATCGCGTGAACACGCGGGACACGGACCTCCTGAGCCTGGGACGCGTGCCCTTGCACACCGAGTATCCGGCCCCCTTCTTCTCGGCGTACGACCCCTACAAGCGCATCCACCAGGCAATCGACCTCGAGGGATGGATCATTGACTACTGTCATTGCCCCATGCCCGACAAACCCATCCATCCCGCGAAGGATTGCACCACGCAGGAACTGGAGCAGCGCTTCGCGACCATCCGCAAAGTCGGCGGTGACGAAGTGTGGATCGCGGAGCCGAATGAGGTCGTGGAGTGGTTATTGAAGCAGCGGGGGTAAGGACTAGCGCGTGTAGCGCGGGCGTCCTCGCCTGCGCTGCGTCTACGAGGAATTATCGGTCACCAGCACCCGCAAGGTTATTTGTGCCAACAAGTACATCACTAAAAGTCCATCGTCGCAAGAAGTATCAACCCTACCGCCTGGTAACCGAAATAGGCCGCAGGCAAGACGATACCGAACGCGCAGAAGGATAAGGATCGCACATCACGCCTTTCCATCCGAAGGCCCACAACTAACAGATAGGTTGAGAAGGCGATCAGGCCTATAGAAAGTAGCGGAGCCAAAATCAACGAAAAGGTGAAGTCGATCATCACAAACACGTTCGCCACATTCTTGGGAGCGTAGTTCCTCGACCATGGCTCCAGCAGTCCTAGCGCGGCGTAGGCGGCCCAAATACACAGCCCAAGTGCCGCCAAGCCGACCGACAACGAGCGGTATTTATCTTGGATCCGCTTCAGCATCAAGCAACTCATTTCCTCATAGCAACGGTTTAAGCGCCCCGGAACCAATCATACACCATGGGAATTGAAGTTACATCGATTCGATTTCAGTTTATCCTTCAACGATATTGAACACGACGAACGATACATCTGGAATTGACCAGTGACCATTTCTGCCGCCCTTCCAGGGCTTCGTGGGAAAACAACCGCAACCCAGGGTTCCGCTCGTGCCTCGCTCCACCCTGGGCTACACTCGAGTCGCCCCATCCGGGGCAATGGACACGCGGAAACTCTCACGCCTCTGGCACATGTTCCCGACAATCCCATTTCACACCGCTGGATTGACCCCTTCCTTGCGTCTCAAACCCTGCATGCTCGCACGCCATATCAACCCCAGCGATACGAAAGGTTTGCAGCGCCAAAACAGGTCCGCATACCACGCTCTGTATAAGCCCCGAGGGGCTCCGGAGCAAAACCGCCTGTTTGCATCGCCAAAATCGGCTGCGTACAATCCCCCGTATTAGCCCCGGAGGGGCGCAGGCTTGTAGCCCAGTGTGGAGCGAGGAACGAGCGGAACCCTGGGTCAGCCACACCCCACCAACCATCGAGCCCCGGATGGGGCGAAAGAGAGAGAAACGCCATGCCCCAATCCTCAACCTGCCTGCTCTATTATCTCGTATTGACTGCAACCTCCGTTTGCATCGCCAAGATCGGCCGTCCGCAATCGTTCGCTCCAGTCCCGGACGGACGCGGAACCACAACCGCCTGTTTGCATCGCTAGAATCTGCCGCATACAATCCCCCGCATTAGCCCCGGAGGGGCGCAGGC
>JADLCA010000549.1 GCA_020847495.1 Candidatus Hydrogenedentota bacterium
CACCATTCACAAGGAAACGCTGGCGGCCTATCAGAAATGGTGGGAAACCGCCAAAGATCTGCCCATTGAAGAGGCAGCTGTCATCGACCCGTTGCTGGGGACCGGCCTGCGATGGTGCGTCCCTCAGCAGCCGCGGCCCCCTACTGCGACGCCGAGCCAACCGGAACCTCGTCCCAACGCTGCTGCCCCGGCCTCCCCGATCAGCGGCCTGCCCGAGCCGCCCTTCACCATCGAAGAAGTGGCCGCATACCACCGCGAGAAGACCGGCACAGACTTGCCAGCTCATAGGCTCAAGGGACTTTATACAGGCCTCGTTTTGTATGGATACGGTCACGGTGGCGATATCACCGGTATTAAAGACGACGCCCGCCGCGCGCTGGCCTTCGAGCAGGATGAATTGACGCGTCTGCAACTCTATCTGGGTCTGTCCGACGGCTACTATGTGCAACCGAACACCCCGTGGGTGACGCAGAGGATGAATCTGGCCAAGGTGATGCTTGTTGGACTACGCGAGATTGTTCAAAACGACCTCCCCGATGATCCGCCCGACGTCCCGGGAGTGGGGAAATTCGATATCGGTGGTTCAGGTGAGGTCAATGATCCGGTTCGAGAAGAAGCGGAGAGGAAACATGCGGCTCAAATGGCTGCTCACGACAAGGCCAAACGGATTGACGAACTAGTCCGCTCTCGAATCTCCTTTACGCAGAGGCTCATTTCCGAATATCACTACCGCGAGCGGTCCCCGGCCGCGTATGAGGAACTCTACACCCTCGCGCTCGAGTATCTCGGAGACGAAACCGCCGCACAACAACTGCGGGAAGCGGCAGAATCTTATCAGGGATCGAAATCGCCCGTCCCAGTGCTCAGGTTGGCCGACGCACACCAGATTGAAGCCCCAAAGGAATCGGGTGCGCTTGACATCGAGTATTCTGCCCTCGCTCACCTTGTATTGCCCAAAGACTGGTCGCCAACTCAACAGCTCGAAGTACTAGAGTCCGTCACCGCCTACCAGCAGATTGCCAGTACGGAGATGGGCAAGAGCCGCTACGCGTGCCGATTCGTCATCCCAAGCGGCGTGTGGGAGCAGGTCATCGAGCGAGTGCGCGCTTCGGGGACAAGCGTGGGCACATATACAGACGAAGACGCCTCCTCGTTCGATAAGTGGTTCCCCAAGCAGAAGTCTTGGTGGAAGGATAGCGACGGGTACTCCGTAACGCTGGATTGGTGGAATCCTGAGTCGATCAATACCCCGAAGCGAATAGGGTGGCAAGAACATTTGCCAAATACGCCGAGGAAGTGGGTCTGGGCACTCTACGGACAGAATGACGACGGCAACACCTTGGTCCACATCCGGGTGCAGACCGACTGATTCTCCACTGTGCTCTTGCAACACCCAAGATCAGGGTAATGCGGCGGAGCGCTCTTCAGTACTCGCCCGCTCGCCGAGCGCGCGAGCACAAGACTCTGCCCTCTCAAGACGCCTGCACAAGTTCACGTCACCTTCGTTTCCGCAGCGCTGTGCCGCCGCGCTCGGCGAGCGAGGCGGTAACAGACAGAAAACCGCACCAGGCAAGCGCAGAGGGCCCGCCCCAGCAGGCGGACCCTCTGTACGCACGTCAGTAATTGTCCGTGCCGGTCCGTGTTCGTCCGTGCTCGTCCGTGTCCTACCCGATGCTCGCTCCAATACCGCGCGCCGAGTTCCCATTGACTGGCGCTTCGCCATCCTCCGAGTACTTCAGGAATTCCACATGACCATCCATGTACAGTACGTTTGATCCGCCGGGGATGTGGCTGAAGTCGACGCGGCTGATATCAACGCTAACCGTCACGATGTCAAAGTAGACCCAGATCTCCGATTGCGCCTTCGCGCTGCCCGCGGGGTTGTTGATATCCGTGATCATGAACCGCTCGATACCTTCCCGGAACCGGTTCACATTTGCACCATGCCCGTTGCCATAGTCGCCCGTCCCTGGCAAGTCGATCGCCCCCGCGGCGTCATTGACGTTGAGCGGCCCCAGAATCGCCTCCTCGGTGGCCGCGCTTGGCCAGCCGTTGAGCGTGCGCGCGGCAATGTCCCACAGGGCCGATTGAAGACAAATCTCTCCGGTATCCGGGGGGAACCCAAGCAGCGCGCCGTCGATAGCGCGGTCATCCGGCCCGCACTGGTCGAAAATGTACCCGAAGTAAAGATAGCTGTCCTGCCCCGCACGGCTGCCCTTGTCGTCTGTGCCCTCGCACACCTTGTGGAAGAAGGATGCGCCCTCGCCGGTGGTCCACGCGTCCGTCGTCAAGGTCGCATCGGACGGACAGACGATGACCGCCGGGTCAGTAAGATACTCGGGATAGATCTCGCGGGGGTCGGGCATCGGCTCGTACACGTTCTCCGTGTCCGTCGGCAGGGCGCCTTCGATGGAAGCCGCGTCCGTAAATGCGTCGCAGTCAAACGAGTCCGCATTGAAGTCCGCATAGATGGGCGGAAACACCTCGCCCTTCGATTCATTGGCATACATCTTGAAGATAATGCCGAACTGCTTCAGATTGTTCTGGCAGCTTGCCCGCCGCGCCGCCTCGCGCGCCCGCGCCAGCGCCGGCAACAAGATCGCCGCGAGAATCCCGATAATGGCAATGACCACCAACAACTCGATCAAGGTGAATCCGTGTTTCGCGTGCTTCGTCATAATGGCTCTCCTAGAATTGGAACGCACAGCACACCCTTGCATCAGAACTGCTTAGGACTATTGAGTGGTTTTACCGGTGGAAACGCCCAGCCGCACCCAGACGCGGAGGATAGACTTGCGCCTTCGCCTTTGCGCGAGAAAAGCGCTGTCCCACTCGGATACGAGACTTTTGCCACCACCAAACCAGCCTTGCACAATGCAGTCTATAGCAAGGAGCGCGTTTTGTCCAGACTTTCACCAATTGGCGGCGAGGGACCTGCTTTCGCTACAATACGCGTCTGGTGCAGGCAACTGGCGGCCGTGCGGCCGCAGTCTCGCTTACAGGCAAAACCCTCTCGTCTGGAGTACGTTTTCATACATGCCGCCGAAGAAGAAGTCCGTGCAAGACGCCATTATCATCAAGGGCGCGCGCGAACATAACCTCAAAAACCTCACCATCAGCATCCCGCGGGACAAGCTGGTGGTCATCACCGGCCTGAGCGGGTCGGGCAAGTCCAGCCTTGCGTTCGACACCATCTACGCCGAGGGCCAGCGCCGCTATGTGGAGAGCCTCTCCGCGTATGCGCGCCAGTTCCTCGAACAGATGGAAAAACCCGACGTCGACTACATCGAAGGGCTGAGCCCGGCCATCTCCATCGAGCAGAAGACGACGCACCGCAATCCACGCTCGACGGTCGGCACGGTCACCGAGGTCTACGACTACCTGCGCCTGCTCTTCGCGCGCATTGGAAAGCCGCACTGCTATTCCTGCGGCAAGCCCATCCAGGCGCAGTCGCCCCAGGCGATCGTCGACTCCATCCTCGCTCTGCCCGAAGGCACAAAGATCCAGCTCCTCGCGCCCGTCATCCGGCAACGCAAGGGCACGTATCAAAAGGTCTTCGATGACATCAAGCGCCAGGGATACTCGCGCGTCCGCGTCAACGGGGAATTCCGCACACTGGACGAGAAGATCGAGTTGGAACGCTACGTCAAGCACGACATTGATGTGGTCGTCGACCGTCTCGTCGTCAAGGAAGGCATCTCGCGCCGCGTGACCGATTCCGTGGAAACGTGCCTTAAGCTCGCGGAAGGCATCATCCGGATTTGGCGCGAGGCTCCGGATAAGACCATTTCTGAGGTACTCCAGAGCGAGCACCTCGCCTGCGTCGATTGCGGAATCAGTTTCGAAGAGCTGGCCCCGCGCATGTTCTCCTTCAACAATCCACACGGCGCCTGCCCCCAATGCACCGGGCTCGGCACCACCATCGAGGTGGACCCCGATCTCGTCGTGCCGGATCCGGACCTCTCCATCGACGCCGGCGCTGTGCGCCCGTGGTCCGTGCGCCGCGTGCTCGATGCCATGTACCGGCGCGCGTTGTTCTGCGTGGCGCACCACTACAAACAGGACCCGCACACCCCGTGGCGCAAACTGCCCGACGACTTCAAGGACATCGTGCTGTACGGCTCGCGCGGCGAGCCGGTGGATTTTTCCTACTCCAACGACCGCAAGACCGTCGAGATGTGGCGCCCCTTCGAAGGGGTGATTCCCAACCTTGAGCGACGCTTCAAGGAAACCGACAGCGCCGCGGCGCGCGAGATGATCGACCAGTACATGTCATCCAAGCCCTGCCCCGCCTGCAAAGGCGCGCGTCT
Organism: Candidatus Hydrogenedentota bacterium; assembly: GCA_020847495.1. GTDB lineage: Bacteria > Hydrogenedentota > Hydrogenedentia > Hydrogenedentales > SLHB01 > JAHDWY01. Next base: position 4,311 of record JADLCA010000549.1, read on the forward strand.
GCGGCCGGAGTCCATCGCTGTCACGATTGGCGAACGCAGCATCCTCGACGTGACCGCCCTCTCCATCGGCGAAGCGTTGCAGTACTTCAACGGCCTCAACTTGTCCAAGACCGAGCGGCTCATCGCCGAGCGCATCCTCAAAGAAATCCGCGAACGCCTCGGCTTCCTCGTCAATGTGGGCCTCGACTACCTTTCGTTGGAACGCAACGCCGGCACGCTTTCCGGCGGCGAGTCGCAGCGCATCCGGCTCGCCACGCAGATCGGCGCGGGCCTCATGGGCGTGCTCTATGTCCTCGACGAGCCCAGTATCGGCCTGCACCAGCGCGACAATCAGAAACTCATCTCCACGCTGGTACGCCTGCGCGATCTCGGCAACACCGTCATCGTCGTCGAGCATGACGAGGAGACCATCCGCACAGCCGATCATGTAATTGATCTCGGGCCTGGCGCTGGTGTGCATGGGGGGCACGTGGTCGCCGAGGGTCCGCCCTCGCAGGTCATGAAGTCGAAGAATTCCTGGACAGGCAAGTTCCTCAAAGGGACCTTTAAGATCCATGTGCCAGAAGTGCGCCGCAAACCGAATCACAAAAGCCTGGTTATCCGCGGCGCGCAGCACAACAACCTCAAGTCCATCGACGTGGAGATCCCGCTGGGTATCTTCACCTGCATCACCGGTGTGTCCGGTTCCGGCAAGTCCAGTCTCATCAACGAGACCTTGTTCCCGGCGGCTCAACGCAGCGTCTACGACGCGCCGCGCGCGCGTCCGGGCAAGCACGACCGCATCGATGGCCTCCAGCATATTGACAAGGTCATCCACGTCGATCAATCGCCGATCGGCCGCACTCCGCGCTCCAACCCGGCCACCTACACGGGTGTGTTCGACCACGTGCGCAAGCTGTTCGCCCAGACGACCGAGGCCAAGGTGCGCGGGTACCTGCCCGGCCGGTTCAGTTTCAACGTCAAGGGCGGGCGCTGC
>JADLCA010000550.1 GCA_020847495.1 Candidatus Hydrogenedentota bacterium
CATTGGTGTAGAGATCCAGTTCCGGCGGGTCATACGCGTCACCGGATATCACTGTGGGAATCACCTCCGGCCAGGGCTCGTTCATCGTAGTCGTCTGAACCACACCCACCGCGCGGCGTCCATCCGGCACGACACGAGGGAAGTGCAGGTAGCGGCCAAGGTCCGCATCCCAAAATGTGGAGATCTGACTATCTGAGTGGAGGGACGAAATCGGCTGCTCGTCCATGGTGAAATGAATGCCATCCGGCGAGGTAAACAGCCGGGTCTTCAGGTCGGGATGGCTCGAAATCAGGGCGTAGCGCCGCGCGGGATTCGCGTTCGGGTCGATAATGACCGTGCCTTCCCGCTGCGCCCACAGCACGATGTTGTTGTCTTTGGAACCTTGCCACTCGACCGCGCCCAGCGACGGCTTCTCCCAGTGAATTCCATCCCCGGATGTGGCGAGCGCGTAACAGAATCCCGGCGGCTCATCCCACGACACGGGCACGTAGTAGAGGCGGTACTCATCGTGTTCGGGATCGTAGAGCACGTTGCCGTAACTCGTAATGCCGCCCTTTTCCCAGGGGCGGTCGGCGATCATCACAAGTTCGATATCGGTTGGCGGGTTGACGGCGAGGTGGGCATTGGACATCTCTTCCAGCAGGAGTGTGTCGAGGAAGACAAAGCGGCCGGAACCCAGCGGATATGGATCGGACCACGACAGGCACGATAGACACAGCGCCATCACCCAGGCACATCGTCTGGACATCACCCTGTCTCCTCTGCTTCTGGTACTAGCGGCCGATTCATGATCTCTTTCCACAGCCATTCCCGTTTCGCAGGACTCGGGCCAGGTGTGAAGGTGCTGACCACATGGGCAACGAGTATGGTCACTGCAAAAGCCACTGCCGTGTTCCAACTGAATCCGAAGCTCGTGTGGAATCCCCAATAGTAGGATGCGGCGAAACCGCACGCGGCTCCCGCGTACACACCAACCGTACCAACCCTTTTCGAGAACATCCCCAGCAGGAAGATGGGAATGAGCAACCCTTCGAAGATCCCCACGACTTTGCGGAAGGCCGCAAACAGGCCGCTATCCTGCGCAAGCTCCTTGAATGCACAGGCGAACAAGGTCACGCAGATGCCGAGCGCCAGCGCGGAGATCCGCGCAAACCACACCTTCTGCGCCTCGGTAAGCCGTGCGTCCTGCTGGTTGGCATCGATGTGGCCATACGCCAGCCGGATGTAGAAGTCGGTATAGACGGCCGACGTTGCGGCCGTCACCCCGGAACTGACGCTGGATTGGGCCGCCGCATAGATGGCTGCTATGACAAGACCCTTCATGATCACCGGCATGGAGTGCCCGATGAAATAGGGGAACATGTACTCGTGAGTTGTTCCCGCTGGAAGGGGATTCAACTTGAAGTAGGCGAAGAGGGCCATGCCGAGAATCACGAACAACACCGAGTAGATGATGTACGCCACCGTGTTGATGGCAAAACCTCTGCGGCTATCCTCCATGGAGCGGGAGGCCAGATAGCGCTGTACCATGACCTGATCCGCGCCATACGAGGTCAGCTTGGACAAGGTCCCCACGATCAGGATTGACCAAAGAGTCAGTGGCGCGGAGAAGTATGCAGCCGCCTTCTCAGCGAACGTGCGCGCCGAAGCCATCTCCGGGATCTTTGCGGTGAAGTACATGAACCCTTCGTCGCGGCTGATGTTCCACACCTCGCCGAAACCTCCTGGAATCTCCTGGATGACGAGCCAAGTGGCCAGGATCAGGCCCGCAAACATGATCACGGCCTGCGAGACATCGGTCCAGATGGCCCCCCGCACGCCGCCCATCGCTGTGTACAGGGTCGTAACCGCGCCCAGGACAAGGATGGTCCAGTACAGGTCGAATCCCATCACGACATTGAGTACGTAAGCGGGAAGGTAGATCGTGGCGCCCATCCACGTGATCCGCCAGATGATGAACAGCGACGTGACAATGAGACGGACCCCCAGGTCGAAGCGATGTTCGAGGTACTCGTAGCAGTTGTACACGCGCAAGCGCCCATAGAAGGGCAGAAAGTAACTGAAGATAATCGGGAAGGAAAGGAATACGGGCAGGATCCACAGGAGATTCATGAAGCCGAACTCGAGGATCATGGCGGGGCCGATGACATAGTCCGCGGCGCTGTTGAGCGAGGCCAGAAGAGAAAGACCGATGGCGAACCAGCCCACGCTTCGATTGGCGAGCAAATACTCCGAAGCCGAGTCCTGCCGCTTGGCGAAGTGCGCGCCAATCCCAACCATGGAGGCCATGTAGACGACGATAACCCCAACGTCGACGAATTGAATCCCCGCCATACCGCTCCCTCTCCCCAAGCACCTGGCTCCAGCGGTCTGTGGACGCGGGACTTTCCCCTGCGCCCGCAATGAGCAACACCCTAGCGGATTCCCGGGGCGGGTACAAGGTGCGCTTCTCTACTTTCCGCCGGGCTTAAGGCGCTTCGCGAAGAACTCCTGAATCAGGGCCTCCACATTGGGGTCACGGAAACCGCCGTGCCCTCCGCCGCCCACGGTATAGAATGTGACGGGAACGCCGGCCCCGGCGAGTGCGTCAAAGAGCAGTTGACTCTGGTGCCAGGGCACAAGCGGATCCATGTCCCCGTGAATGATGAGGAACGGGGGAGACTCCTTCGAGACGTACGTTATTGGATTGGCGCTGGCCGACTTCTCCTTGTTCTCCTGAATGCTGCCGCCAATCAGCAGGGATTCCGGTGAAGTGGGCGGATCGTGCTCCTGCCCGGTTGGAATGCGGTGCGCGTCCATCTGAAGAAAATCGGTGGGCCCGAAGAAATCCGCGACCGCCTGCACGCGGCTGGAGACGTCCAGGTTTTCCCCAACGTCGAACTTCTTGGTAGCGCCCGCCGTGCCCAGCATGGCCACGAGGTGTCCGCCCGCCGACGTGCCGTGTGCGCCGAATCGCTCCGGGTCGTATCCATACTCCTGTGCGTGCGCGCGCAGCCAGCGCACGGCGGCCTTGCAGTCTTCAATCTGCGCTGGCCACAGGGCATCGCCGCTCAGGCGGTAGTTGATTGAAGCAACGGCATAGCCTTGACGGAGAAACGGCGCGGGCCGCATGTTCTCCTTGCTTCCCGCGCGGAATGCCCCGCCGTGAATCAGGATGATGAGAGGCGGATTGGCAGCATTCGCAGGTATGAAGAGATCCAGTTTCTGCCGCTCGTGACCATTGGTTACGTAGGCGAGGTCGCGATAGAAAGCGGCATCTCGAGGAATGACAACCCTGTCAATTGCTTTCTTGACTTCCGCCACTCCTGCGAGAGCGAAGGTGGCCGCCAAAGCGAATGACAGTAGCACGGCAGCGGCGCGAGACAGCATTCTCATAGATGGGATCCCCTGACGTTCACAAGTTCGAAAGAGTGACTACAAAGCGGCACGGCTTCTCTGAAGACGCGGCAGGAATCGCGAAGACGGCATGGCCGCTTTCCACGCGCGAGTCTGTCGTCTGCCCCTCAACCATCACCAGCAGCCCTTCCTCATCCGGCGCGCCGGGAAGCTTCACACGCACTTCCAGAGCGTCCTTCCCGGAGTACTCGCCTTGCAGCCGGTTCCATTGCATCCGGTAGCTGAATCGCCGGCCTTGCCACCGCAGCGTCTGGCCAAAACCTGCTTCCCAGTACCCCTCCGGCACGGCCGGAGCGAGCACCAGCGCACCGTCCAAGGTGTACTCAACGCCCAGCAAGAATCGCTGCACGATGCGGATGAGGTTCGCGGGATACTCGCAGTATTTCTCGGCGCCATAGCCGCCGTCCTTCCCGTAGCGCTCACGCCAGTAGTAACCGCTGCTTTTGCCTGCCTCGCATACGCGGTCTATCGCCTCGGCAAGGCCGGGCGCGTCGCCCATGCGCGCCCGCGCCCAGCACTCCAGATACCACACGCGCCCCATGGCAGCAAGGTCCATGCGGTCGTCGTATGCGAACTCCCAGGACTCGTACTTCTCAGGATGCGTCGCGATGCCCGTGGGCATGCCGCCATAGCGGAAGAGCTGCTCATCCCGCAGTTGGGGCCACAGGATGGCGCATTGCTCAGCAGTCGCTACGCCCGTGGCGATCGCGGCCCAATCCACATCCGTCAGCCCATGCGTAGCAATGACGCCACGCTCCGGATGGATGTACTCGGCGAAATGATCTTTCACCCAGAACCGGGTGCGGAAGTGCGATTCTATTGTGTCCGCGAGCGTGCGGTACCGCGCAGCTGCATCAGCGTTGCCGGCAATCGCATTGAGGCCGGCCACGCGGCGGAATGCATCCACCGAATAGCATTGCGCGACGCCGTCGTATTCAACCCGGGTGGGGCGTTCCACATAATACCCCGCGCCAGCAACCGCCCCTTCCGGTGTGGTCAGCGACGCCAGGAAGTCCGCCGCGAGGTTGATGGATGGCAGTTGTGCGCGCAGCCAGTCGAGGTCGCCGGTACACCTGAAGATGACATCGGCATTCTGGATGTAGGTGGGATAACCGAGCGCACGCAGCGGATCGGCGGGCACCCAGTGGCGATAGAGCCCGCCATTGGCGTCGACCGGCGCGCGGGCCCCTTCCGGGCCAATCTCCTGGCCTGCCAACGCTGGCAGGATCGCAAAGGGCAGTTGCCCGCCGGGACGCTGAAACGATCTCACGTAGTCCCAATTCGCCTTGACGACGTCGATTTTGCCGAGCCACAGCAGCGCATCGGTCATCTGATGTCCATCCAACGCGGGGTAGGTGTTGCCATATCCAAACCCAATGCCGTCGGCACACACAGACCAGTAGCCATCGAAGACCTTGGGATTGACCGCGGCCAGGACATTCTGCATGGCCGCTTTCTCGTAGGCGGCGGTGACATCGGTATTGGGAAGGACGAGATCCTGCCCTGATGCGACCGTTGCGCATGCCACTGTCGCCACGAGAATCGCTACTCTCCCGAGAACGCACGAGAAGAGAGCGAGGTTACGTATGGATTGATGAGATAGATTCATGTGCGTACTGGACTTTCACGTTTGGATTCTTGTCGCAATTCCAGCCCAACCCCGACTTCAAAGCTGTGGTCCAAATCCTCTTTGTGTCAAGTCAACCCATATTGCCGGCGCGCTGGGCGAAGTGCCGCACTTTCAGCGCTCAAGAGTTGGCGGGCGCCGTATACCCAGGGCGGCGCTTCGCTCTGCCCTGGGCTGATATGTTTCTGGCCCTTCAGGCCGCAAGATATAGGGCACGCAGTCTCGATAGATGCCCTTCCTTATTTGCGTTCATTTGCGTCCATTCGCGGACGATCTCTTCCGTGCATCGGTGTAGTCGGCGAAATCGGTGGACGTACCTCCTTCGTTCGGTTACGGCCTCGCCGCACGCTATCCGAGCAACGCGAGCACGTCTGCAAACGTCACGCAATAGTCCGTACACAACTCGCGCGTGCCGGATTCGTCGATGTTTCCTCCGGCAAAACCGATCGGGGCGAAGCCTGCGAGCCGGATCGAGCAGATGCCCGCACCGCTATCCTCGATGCCAATCACGCGATGACGCTCGTTGAACCCCATTCCGAGTCCCACGCGCGCGCACTCCGCGTAGAGCCAGGGGTGGGGCTTGGGCGATAGTTCGCCGAGTGTGCCGGGTTCGCCCGGGCGAATCGCGAACCCCGCGGTGATGATGGCGTCGTAGAATTCCTTCGGGTCGCCCAAGCCGATGGTGCGGAACGCGGAGACGATTTCGGGCCATGCCTTCTGGTACAAGCCGCTCGTGACGAGGCCGATCTTGATGTCCCGGCCGCGCAGCTCCAAAAGGAAATCCTTCAACCCCGGCGAAGGGGTGAAGGCGCCTTCCCTGCCCTCGCCTTCCAGGATGGCCTGCATTTCACGGTCCGTATGCTCAAAGTAGTACTGGCGCGCTTCTTCCACCGTCTTGTCCGGGCAGTACTTGGAAATACAATACTGCAGGTGTTCAGATACGCTGTGTCCGGATACATACGGCAGGTCCGCTTCTTCCAGTTCAAATCCGGGATTGCCCAGGAGGCTGGCCGTCGACATCTGGATGATCCAGATCCAAAACTCCTCGCTGCGCACACTCGTACCGTCGAGATCCATCAGCACCGCCGCGACCGGTTTCTCGATAGCCACCGGATGCACAGGGTAGTAGGCCGGATATCCCAGGGCCGAACGCACATACGCCAGGGCCTGATCCTCATAGGCGATGAACTCGACCTTGCGGTCGCCGGTGGCAGTGATCGAAACGACGCCGTTTCTTCCCACGGTGTTGATGCCGTCGCTGCATCGTTCGAGCGGGACGAAGCCGGATTTGTGCGAAATGGGGCCGATATTCGGGATAACTACGAGCGGTTCCACGTGTACTCCTTTGTTCGTCGTTGGCGAGGGAAGAGTATAGCGCACCAAGTGTATCTGCGAAAATGCTGCAAATGTGGTTGTCCGAAAACCGGAAATCCGGACTGAAGCCGTCTACCCTGCCCCATCTACCCTCTAGCAAAAATGCGGGACTTAGGCTAAAATATCAGATCATAGCCTTGCGCGGCGCAGGGGGGCGAGACCTCTCGCCCGCGCGTGGCTATTCAGATCGCGGGTCTGCGGTCCTCAGCGGCCGCTTCGCATCGGGAGGGGAGCACAAGGTGTGATGGCCCGCCGGGTGAGAACCCGGCGGGCCCTCGCATGCCCGCAGTCGATCCTCATGCTTTTCCCCATTCCAACGGTTTCGCTACAATGCCGCCATGTCCACACAGAAAACCGAAATCCTGACAGTCAGCCAGCTTACCCGTCGTGTGAAGGAACTCCTGGAGACGGAGGTCAGTTACGTCTGGGTAGGCGGCGAGATTTCCAATTGGCGGGTATCCCCTGCGGGCCATGCCTACTTCACGTTGAAAGACAAAGACAGCCAGATCGACGCCGTAATCTTCCGGGGCAAGTTGATGCGGCTGAAGTTTGGGCCGGAAAACGGACTCGACGTGGTGGCCTTCGGACTGGTGACTGTCTACGAGAAGCGTGGCAGTTACCAGATCATCTGCGACGAGATGCATCCGAAGGGCATGGGCGCCCTGCAACTGGCTTTCGAGAAGTTGAAGAAGAAGCTCGATGAAGAAGGCTTGTTCAGCCCGGAGCACAAGAAGCCGCTGCCGCTCCTGCCGCGGCGTATCGGGATTGTGACTTCCCCGACCGGCGCGGCGATCCGCGACATCCTTCACGTGATCAACCGGCGCTTCGCAAACGTGCACATCCTGATTCATCCGGCGCGAGTCCAGGGCGAGGAGGCCGCCGAAGAGATTGTCGAGGGCATCCGTGCGCTCGAAGAGTTGGGCGTGGATGTCATGATTGTGGGGCGTGGCGGCGGTTCGCTGGAGGACCTGTGGCCGTTCAACGAAGAAATCGTGGTGCGGGCCATCTACGCGGCGAAGACGCCCATCATCTCCGCCGTGGGACACGAGATCGATTTCACTCTCGCGGACTTCGCTGCCGATGTGCGTGCGCCAACGCCTTCTGCCGCGGCGGAGCTGGTCGTTCAGGAGCAGGAAGCGCTGGTACAGTCCGTGCGTCAATCCCAGAAGCGCCTCGCGCAGGGTTTGGCCGGGCATGTTGCGCGCGTGCGCAGCCGCCTCGCGCTGGCACAGTCCAGTTTCGTGTTCAGGCGCCCGGAGGAACTGGTGCGCGAACGCCGGCAACGCGTCGACGACCGGCGCATGCGTATGGAAAGCCAGCTGCGCGACTCCACCCGTCTCGCCCGCCGTCGCCTGGACCATGCCCTGCGCTCCATCACGTTGGTGTCGCCGATGGCGCGGGTGCGGCGCGCCGCGGGTGAATTGCAGGCATTGTCCCGGCGCCTCGTGCAAGGGGGCATCGCTAAC
>JADLCA010000551.1 GCA_020847495.1 Candidatus Hydrogenedentota bacterium
ATCGACCTCATGGCCCGGACCCACATCCACGGCGATACGCCCGCGATGCGGTGGCTGGAGGATTGTGCCGGCCAGTATCCCGGCTACCGGCGCGAGCACACGCGCATCGCCGTGCGACGGCACGAAGTGCTCGGAGCGCTCCGCCTCACCACCGACACGATTCGTATCGGCGAAGCCCGCCTCAAGATGGGCGGGCTCGGCTGGGTTGCCACGGCCTCGCACTACCGCCACAAAGGCGTCTGCCGCCAGCTGATTGAAGACACGATGCGCTACATGCGCGAGCATAGCTACCACGTGTCGATGCTCTTCGGCATCATGGACTTCTATCAGCGGTTTGGCTTCACCACGACCCTGGCCGATTACGCGGTGGTCCTGGATACGCTCGAATCGGTCACCTTCGAGAATCCGTTCAAGGAGTACCTCGCCAAGCCGGGTGACGTGGCCGCCATCCAGAAACTGCATAACGCCAATGACAGCCGTTCCGTGTGCTCCCTAATCCGGTCAAGTGGCCACATCCGCAACAAGTGGGGCCGCTGGAGCGAGTGGCGACTTCTCAAGGACGATCAGGGCAAACTGACCGCTTACTACGTCGCCAAAGTTGACGGCGACACCCTGCATGTTCATGAGGCCGGCCTGGATCGGCTGGGGGTCTGCGCCGCGGTGGTAGGCTCGGCAGGCCGTCTCGCCGATGAGGAAGGTTGCGCGCGCGTGCGGTTTCATGTGCCCCCCTCGCACGTGCTGGCGCGATTCCTTGCCCAATTCCGTTCGGTCCACGAGACACGGCTCGACCGCGACGGCGGCGGCATGATGGCCTTCGTCAACATTGCGGAAAGCCTCGAATCCATGATTCCGGAATGGGAGTCCCTTATTGCCCGCAGCGCGCTCCGCGACGCTCGCACCGAATTCACGCTGTGCGTCAACGGCTCGCTGTACCGCATTCGCACAAACCGCGGCGCCGTGGACGTGTCCTCCGCCTCGGGACAGTCCAAAATCAGCCTGGGCCCCGCGGATCTCATGCACCTGCTCACGGGCTACCGCCATCCTGAAGATGTGCTCGAAGAACGCCGCTGCCTCATTTCCTCCGAAGGAAAGACACTGTTCACAACTATCTTCCCAAAGCGAACCCCCTACGTCTGGACTTTCGACCGCTTCTGACTTCGCGGGCCGCATCCCGGCAACAGTGCTCTCATGTGCGCCAGTTTTTGCCAACTTGCGCGACAACAGACGCATACGACCAGCGGCAGGTTCCGGGAATACTCTCCCGCTTCCCATCGTTCCCCCTTTACCCCTGTCCGGACTGGCGAGATTAGCCAGGGAATAGGGCGCTCTTTGGCTCGATACATGGTCGAAGAGATACGGATGCCCGCCAGATCCCGCGGATGGGCACTCCACGATTCGCGCTCAAAGCAGTACCAATAGTCCATGTGGTCTGACTGAAGGAATCAGAGGGAGATCTGGCAATGTATCGTCTCGCTTCGTGTGTGATATCTGCACTGCTGCTGACCCTGGCGTCGACACTGGCCTCCGGCCAGGAAACCCCGCTCAAGCCCGGCGCAACGGGCTCAACCCTTGTCGAAGGTCTGTCGACCTGCCATTTCCCCATTACGACAAGTTCGGATGAGGCTCAGGCATGGTTCGATCAGGGCATCGTGCTGCTCTACGGGTTCAACCATGGTGAAGCCATCCGCTCGTTTCAGGAAGCGGCCGCGCGCGATCCGAAGGCAGCCATGCCGTGGTGGGGCATCGCGTATGCCAACGGCATGCATATCAACAATCCAGTGATGACCGAGGCGCAGTGGAAGGACTCTTATGATGCCTCGGAGAAAGCCCTGTCCCTGCTGGACGACGAGACTGCCGTCGAGCAGGCGCTGGTGAAGACCGTGGCCAAGAGGACGGCATGGCCCGTCCCTCAAGAGCAGCGTCCCTACGATGAGGCCTTCGCCGAAGCGATGAAGGAGGTCTACGCGGCCCATGGCGACAATCCCGATGTCGGTGTCCTTTATGTCGAGTCCCTCATGAATCTCCAGCCTTGGGACTACTGGACCCCCGGCAAGGAACCCAAGGGAAGCACGGCCGAGTTCGTCCGCGTGTTAGAGCGAATCCTATCCGTGCATCCCGATCATCCTCAGGCATGCCACCTGTACATCCACGCCATGGAGGCCGGACCCTATCCCGCGCGCGCGTTGGCGGCCGCGGATGCGCTTCGTGCGCGCGTGCCCGCCGCGGGACATCTCGTGCACATGCCCTCGCATCTGTACGCGCGAATCGGGCGCTACGATGACGCCTTAGTCGCGAATGAAGTCGCCGTCGCCGCGGACGACGACTTCTTCAAAGTGGGCACCGACCCGGGATTCTACTACGTCTATCACGCGCACAATCTCCACTTCCTGGCATTTGCCGCCATGATGAGAGGCCAGTACGACGAAGCGCTCGCCGCCGCCAGGAGACTCGAGACGGCCGTTCCTGAACCGGTCCTCGATCAGATGGCCTTCATCATCGAAGGCATCATCCCCACGACCAGCCACGTCATGATTCGCTTCGGCAAATGGGAAGACGTGCTCAAAGAGCCGGAACCTCATGCCAAGCGCCCGATCATGCGCGCCACACACTATTACGCCCGCGGAATCGCCTTGTCGGCGCTTGGCAGGACCGAGGAAGCCCGCAAGGAAATTGAGCGATTCAACGCACAGATCAAGGAGGTTCCCGGCGACTGGTGGGTCTTTGCCAACCGCATCCACGACGTGCTGCCTATCGCGCAGCATATGTTGGCCGGTGAACTCGCCTATCGCGAAGGCCGGCTGGAAGATGCCTGGGCCGAGTTGGAGAAGGGCATCCAGGCCGAAGATAAACTGGTCTACGATGAGCCGCCCGGCTGGGTGCTTCCCGTGCGCCATGCCATGGGCGCTCTGCTCATGGAGGCCGGTGAATACGCCCGCGCCGAGACGCTCTACCGGCAGGACCAGCTTGCCCACCCCGGCAATGGCTGGTCGCTTCTCGGACTCAAGCAGGCGCTCGAAGCCCAAGGCAAGGGAGAAGAAGCGGTCCGCATCGCCGCGAAGCTGGACGAAGCATGGAATGGCGTGAAATCGCGCCCCACGAGTTCCTGCGCCTGCGCGCCTCTCAGTTGAGCCGGGCCGGGAGAACGCAACGCCCGCGCGCCTGCGCTTTGCATTCGGCGGACTCGCTGCGATATACTTTCGCACCGCGCCGGGGTGGCGAAACAGGCAGACGCGCCGGACTCAAAATCCGGTTCCCGCAAGGGAGTGGGGGTTCGATTCCCTTCCCCGGCACCATATGCGAACCATGGGGTCAGCTCGACTTGGGCTGGCCCTTTTTCCTTTCTCCCCAGTTTTTCAAACCCGCACCTCACCGAAATGGTGGTTGCGGAGCTTTCAATAGGCCAATCTCCGAGTAGAGGAGAAGGAATGCTCCTCGTCATCGCGGAGTGTCCACCGCTCTGCATCTCGTGTCCCGGAGGGACAATCGAAGATAGCCCAGGACTTCCAGTCCTGGGATTAGCCGCCCCCCCTCCGTCCAGTCCCGGAGGGACGGCAGAAAGCAGACGCCCAGTTGCGGACATGGTGCGTCCCCTCTTTCTTGACAAACCGCCCCAAGTGAAATGCGTGAAGCCGCACCATGGGTTCTGCCGTCCCTCCGGGACTGAAAGATGGGGAGGGGCACGGATACCCAGGAATGAATTCCTGGGCTACTTTCGACCGTCCCTCCGGGACTCACCGAAGAGTTTCGTCACGAGCTAGAATTATCGGAACGAGATAGTTCACGAATCTCGTATCTCGTATCAAATGCCTCATTGCCTTCGAAGTCATAACCCTTTTCAAATAAAAGGACTCCCGATTCCAAGTCAAAGAAGCGATCTTCAGTACGAACTTCCTTTCCCGCCCTCTCCCAATCAGCCGGGTTACACAAGTAACGGATGTCTTCCAATCGCAAATGCAAGGCGCTCATCCCCGAGTATTGTGCAGTGCCGCAACAAACAAGCTGTCCGGATGCCTTCAGGATTTGGAGTAGCACGCCGTCAGGAACGGGAATTCTCTGCAGGGTTGCTATCGGATCACAAACATGCGTACTCGTGTCTTGTGGAAGCTCACTGGTCATCTCCAACTGGTGGCCGTCATAGTTGGCCTCGAAATTGATCACTATAGAGCTTACTAATTTCTCTTTACGCCACACGCACATCTTGGTTGCAGCTTTCTTAATGAATTGAATAGTACGACCACAGCGCGTGAATGTAATGGTCCCCGTTTCTTTACTTTCAATGCAAATACTCTTGTTGGCCCACGCCGGGTAGGCACGCAAATTGCCCGTGAGATCCGCCTTAAGAAATGTGATGCGTTCCCATGCAGAGACAAGGAAGCGGCATGCCTCCGTCTCATTCATGCGAGTTCTCCCCAGTTCTTTGAAGTATTACACGCCCATTTCTGGATTGCGCGTTTGGAAGCTTCGACAAAAAGCGCTAACTCCGTCCCGACTTGGCCTCCTCAATCCGGTAAAGGTGCGTCTTGGTGCGCAGCACCAGCGCATTCCCGGTCACCGCGGGCGACGCCCAGAGCCCATCGTCGAGCTGATTCACCGCCAGTTCACGGTACTCACGTCCCGGCGCGATTACAGTCGTTGTTCCTTTCATGTTTGAGACGTAGATGCGACCCGGGGCGGCCAGCAGTGAGGCGCCGAACTTTCCGTCCATATTCTGCGACCATACCCGGTTGCCGGTCGCCGCTTCCAAGCACATCAAAACACCCAGGTCGCTCACCATGTACAAGAGGTCGTCCACAAGTGCCGGCGACGACTGATGCGGGGCGTCTTCGGTCAACTTCCAGACCACGTGTGTATCCGTCACATCGCCCACGCCACCTTCGCGAATCGCCCACAACTGCGTGGCGCCGGGCGAGCCGCCGGTGTTCACAAACAGAAGCCCGTTGCCATACACGATGCGCGAAATCGTGCTGTCATCGCGGTAGCGCACGCGCCAAAGCTCTTTGCCCGTGCGCGGCTCGTGTCCCGTGACCATTAGCGCCCCATTGCTGATCATCTGGGCTTGGCCGCCGATTGCTGCGAATACGGGCGTCTGATACGACTTGACGTAGACTCCCTGAAGGTCTGGCGTATACAGTTCCGGGGGGCGGTTGTAGGTCCAAACCGTTTCACCGTTCGTCTTGTTGAGGGCCACGCTATACTGCTTGTCCGTCCCTTCGAGATGAAGAATGAGGAGATCTTCGAAGAGCGCTGGCGAAGAGGCCGGCCCCTGCATATGGTCGCAATTCAAATCGGTACGCCGCCACAGCACTTCGCCGGATGCTGTATCGATACACGCCGTGCCTGCGGTGCCGAAGTGCACGTAGACCCGGCCCTCTTCAATGCACGGCGAGGGCGTTGCAAAGGTGTTGTTGGGGTTAATACGCTGTGGGTTCTCCACGATGAACACTTCGATGTCGTGGATGGCCTTTCCCGTCTCGCTGTCGATACCGACCGCGTACAGCGCGGTACCGTCTTCCTTTGCCGTGGTAAGCCAAACCTGTTTTCCCCACACCACGGGGGTCGAGAAACCGTGATCATGGATAGCCGTTTTCCAGACGACGTTCTCCGATTCGGACCAGTGGAGCGGAAGCGCCGCCGATGCAGTATGGCCGTCCGCCGTTGGACCGCGCCAATCGGGCCACTCGCCTTGGGCATACACCGGATGACCACAGAACGCGGCGACGAAGATCAGGACACATAAACGCATATTGCACCCACTCCCGGTTGATGGCAGGCGTTCCCCCAGTGAGACTATCCCCGATGGAGTTCGCCGCAGTGAATGTAGACGGTTTGTCCTGTCCGGTCAATGTTGGTCACTCTCAATGACCAGAGCACTCATTCTACCCCGAGTATCGGCAGGGACAGCCGAAGGAGGTGTCTCGCAGCGTGCAGGGCGGGATTTGTTCACGCCCTCTTTCTTTCATGATTGTGAATCGGATGCGAACACATCCCGAACACGGACGAGTGACATGCCACGCTGGGTGCGCCGGCGTCGTTGGGGGCTCGTGATCTCCCCAGCAGCGCTCCCTACTCTGTTAAGACGGCGGGAACAAATCCCGCCCTACTGTGCTC
>JADLCA010000552.1 GCA_020847495.1 Candidatus Hydrogenedentota bacterium
ACGCCCGCTTCGCAAATCTCTACGGTCCCACGGAAACGAACGTGTGTACCTACTACCGCTTGGATGCTCCTCCGGAGGCAGCGGACCTGCCGATTCCAATTGGCGTGGCGTGTCCCTTCGCGCAGGTTTGCGCGGTTGATGATGCAGACCACGCCGTCACCTCCGGCGCAGCGGGCGAACTGCTTGTGCGCGGCGAAAGCCTGATGCAAGGCTACTGGAACCGTCCGGATTTGGACGAGCGCGCCTTTGTGCATGTTCCGTGTGAGGGCGAGGGCCGTTTCTATCGTACGGGCGATCTGGTGCGGCAGCGGCCCGATGGGAACTACGACTTCCTTGGCCGGAAAGATCGCCAAGTGAAGATCCGGGGATATCGTGTGGAGTTGGATGAAGTGGAGCATGCGCTCGCGACCCATCCCCGAGTGAATGAGGTAGCCGTATATACGAGGCAGATTGACGGTGGCGCCGTGCAGATCGAAGCGGCCGTCGTGTTGGGCTCCGGCCCAGGAGTGGATGAATTGGCGGTCAGGAGTTACCTGGCGGAGAGGCTTCCTGCCTACGCCGTACCCGTGAACATCCACATTGTGGAGCAGATGCCTCGCACCTCCACGGGCAAGATCGATCGCCAAGCGCTTGAGGCGCGGCACTCGACGCCCGCCGCGGGGCAGTGAATCGGTTCCACTCGCCCGGGTACTCGTCCTCCATTACGCGGATTGGTGGAGCCTTACCCAGCGTTCGATGGCGGAGATGCTCTCCAGATTCTCCGGGAGGACCTCCTTTTCGGGGAGGCGAACGTCGAACTGAACCTCCAGGAAATGAATGAGGCGCATGACGCCAATGCTATCCAGTCCCGCCTCCAGGAGGTTGTCGTCGTCGGTCAATCGGTGTGAGTTTACCGGTCTCAGTAGCTGGTCAAACACGAACTGCCGAAGGATATCTCTCATGGGTGTGCCTTTCCGCTCCTGGCGCAGCGCGCCGCCCTTCGGAAACTCCTGCCCTGATAAGCGAAATCGTCCAGCCTGCCCGCGCTAGCGCGAAGGAACGTCGTGCATCCTGGTTCTTCCTATGAATCGGCGATCGCGCGGGTAGATGCCGATGAATGTGACTTGCGCGGGAAGCGGCACAAATCCGTTGGCCAGCAAGCTCCGGGCAGGCCGGTTCGACACGCGCGTCAACAGTGTGAACGCGATACCATCCTCGCGCATGCGCGTCAGTGCGGCGGCCAAGAGGCGTTTCGTTCGACTGCGGTCGAGACTGCCTGTGACCAAGAGGTCGACCACGGCGCAGCGCAAGGGATGCAGGCCCAGCATCTCGATTGGGTAGTAATTGATGAAACCTGCTATGGCCCCGTTCTGCTCCGCCACGAGCGTGCGCGGCATGTCCTTGTGTTTGAGCTGCCGGGCCAACCGCTCGGGCGACCACGCGATGGAAAGGTCCAGCGTGCGGCCGTGCCCTTCCAGCAAATGCAGGCACGCGGACAGGTCTGACTCCATGTAATCGCGGATACCGGCGGTGTCCGGTGATATACGGGGCGAACCCTGAACGAGCCCGGCCAGAGTCGATAGCATCGCCTGGAAACGCTCCGGCTCCCACTTGGCCACGGCTTTGTGGTCGAGCACACGCACCCAATACCCGACTTCATCTATGGGTTCCATGGTGGAAGCCTTGCTCCAGAAGTTCTGTCCGTCAAGGGCCGCGGCAGCGCGATATGTCCAGCCCAGCATGACCTGGGCGTCGCGTTCGAGGTGACGCTTGGCCAGTTCATTCCACATGCGCTTGGCCACGAAATGCCCCTTGCACTCGTCCGTCACGGAGAGCCAACTGCCCCCGGAACCGCGAACCAACTCGCCGCGCACGCGAAGCATGAACTCTTCGGCGAACAGCGTGCCGACGAGCTTTGTACCCTTGTACGCGCCGATGAGATAGTGGTTGGCTTCGGGCCTTCCGGCGAGCAGCGCCCAGTCGATGAACTCGGGCGACCAGATTGGGATGGGGGTCTTGCCGCCGAAGGCTTTGCTCCAGACCGAGTAGGTGACGCGGTGCGCCTCCGCGCCATCTCCTTCAAAGGTTCGGATTTCGATCATGCGGCGATCCGGAAGCCATGGGCATCGCCCAGGGCGCTGAGTTCGTCAATGAGATTGTCGTCCAATTCCGGGCCGAGGCTCGTGTGCGTGTAGCGGCGTTCGAGGGCAAGCAGGGCGGTTTCCGCCAGACAGGCGAACACCTGCCCGGGTTCCAGGCGGAGGTCGAACTTGAAGTCCGGTGTTCCGGGGAGACACACGACGCCCCCCTCAATGACGCGCACGTCGGGCCGTTTCTGCGCGACGAGTCTTGAGACGTTATAGGGACGGGACAGGTCGTAGACAATGGCGCCGGGCTTCAGCCAGTCCGGCTCAATAAACGCCTCGGTGGCGCTCGTGGCCGTGAGCACGACGTCCGCTTGCAGAAGCGCGGCCTCCAGGTCGTTTGACACATACAGCGCGGCACCGTTTTCGCCCAATGTGGCTAGGGTGTGCTGAAAATCCGCGGGCTGGGGCGCGTTTCCCAGATTGCCTGCGCGCTGACCGATCCATGATGCAAGAGGCTCATGCTTCCCGCCGTTTTGTGAACGCTGCCACGCGCGGTGGGCGATCTCCAGACCCACTTCGCGAAGCCGCGCGCGGCTCAGGGCCGAGGCGTCGGGGCGTCCCACCAGGATGAGGCGTCCGAAGCGATCCGCCATACGCATTGCCAAGGTGCGGCCGATATTGCCTGTCGCGCCGACGACCGCCGCCGTCAAGTCCTGCGTCGAGGCGATACCGGCCTCACGGCATGCGGCCTCGATGGCCCGCGTGGCCACGGCGACGGTGTAGGAATTGCCCGTTGTCAATGCGACTGGCGTTGTGTCGCGCAGGGCCAGGCCATTTTGTGACACGATCGAAGTGAACCCGCCGAGGCCTGCGATGCGCGCGCCGCGTCTGTGCGCGAGCGCTAGAGCCTTGTGAAGTTCCGCCACCGCCTCGCTCTGAGTCATCTCCATCAATTCCTTGGAAGTGTGCGGCACGAGAATGAGGTCGCCGCATACCTTGGCGCCACGAGGGGTCTCGAAGTCGCATACGCCCACCGCCGCGGGATCCAGGAAGGTGCCCAGGCGCGCCTTGAGTTCGGTAATCTGATCCGGACGAAACGCCTTGAGCGTTGAGTCGAAACCGATACTGTCCGTGATATCCATCAGGTGCATGAGAAACGCGAAGCGGCCGGTGTTCTCGCCTGTGGGCTCCCGCTCGGGCACCGTGCGAATCGATGACTCACGCGCCACCTCGATCGGACCCGTGCTCTCCTCGAATTGCTTGCCGACAAGATGGCCCATGAGCCGCGCCGTGTCGCCCGCGCGCAGCAGCGCGAGCGTGTGTTCGAGCGCTCGCACAAATAGGTCACACTCCGTGCGCCCCGCAATGAGGGCGGGTTCCACGCGGATGACATCCCCGGCGCTCATGGCCGGTGCGACGCGGACCTTTCCGACGTTCAGCAAATGAGCGGTGAGCAGATAACTCAGCGCGTCCTGTTCCGCGAGATAGCCGAAGAGGCCCCGGGTAAAGGCCTTGCCATCCAGCGCCAATTGTACGCCGAGCAGGTATCCTTTCCCGCGCACGGATTTGACAAGTTCGGGATAGCGCGCCTGTACGTCGAGCAGGCGTTGCTTGAGATATGCGCCATTGCCGGCCACGTCGCGAATGAGGCGGCCGTTGTCGCGCGTGATCATGTCGAGGGCCGTCAGGGCGACGATGCAGGCCAGGGCGCTGCCCGCGAAGGTGGAAGAATGCCGGAGCGCGAAGCGCTCGGTCATGAGACGCCCGCGGAACACGCACGCGCCGATGGGCATGATGCCGCCACCGAGCGCCTTGGCCAATGTGATCGCGTCGGGTGCGACTCCCTCATGGTTGCACCCGAACAGCAGGCCTGTGCGCCCAAGCCCGGTCTGGACTTCATCGAACACGAGCTGCACGCCATAGCGTGACGTTATCTCGCGCACGGCGGTGAGGTATCCGTCCGGCGGTTCCACGATGCCGCCCTCGCCCTGGATCGGTTCCAACAGGAAGGCCGCATAGTGGTCTGTGCGCTCATTGAGTGCGGCTTCCAATGCGGCGGCATCGCCAAACGGTATGGAGTCGAAGTCCGGGGCGGGCGCGCCGAAGCCCTCTTGATAGATCGCGCGGTTTGTCGCCGAGAGCGCGCCAAGCGTCTTGCCATGGAATGAGTTCTCCGTCGAGAGGATGCCGGGCCTGCCCGTGTACGCGCGGCACAGTTTGATTGCAGCTTCATTCGCTTCGGCCCCGCTGTTGGCGAAGACGGCGTAGCGCATGCGTCCGGGCGCGAGTTCGGTCAGCCGCCGCGCCAATTCGCCTGCCGGCAAAACCAAGGACGGCTGCACCAGGCCGGGCCATTGGTTTGCACGAACTGAATCGATCGCGTCCCAGATCTCGGGCGGATTGAACCCAAAGGGAAGCGCCCCGTACATCGCGGTGAAGTCGGTATATTCGATCCCCTTCTCATCCCAGAGGCGGCAACCCTCGCCTCGTAGATAGGTCTTGTCCATCTCCAGGCGCGCCAGCAGCCCGCCGACATACGGGTTCACGTGGTCAATGTAGGGGTGCGAAACGCCTGGGATCGACGGTATCGGCGATGCATCTTCGTCCTCAATGGGAGGTGTGGATGGCGCGGAAAGCCGCTCCCGCAGGTACGCGAGAAGTTCCTGTTTGCGCGACCTGAGGGTCTCGCGGAGATCATCGGTCAACGCGCCATCACGAACGCGGTAGCGCAGACGGTCGCCTTCCGCCCAGAGGTCGATGCCCTTCTCCTGCAACTGAGCGACCAGGACCGCGGCGGTCATATCTCACCCTCCTCGCCGTGCGCTCCCGCGGCGGCCGCCGCCGGAACCGCGAGGACCGCCGGAAGCCCATGGGTGTCCAGAACCAGTTTCAGCAGGTCTCTTGCGAACTGAGCGATCGTCGGCCCTTGCACAAGCATCGCCATGGGCAGCGACAGCGAGAAGTCCGCTTCAATCTTGCTCTTCAATTCCATGCCGGCAATCGAATCGAGGCCGAGCGCGTCGAGGGATTTGTCCATGTCGAGCGATTCGGGGTCAAGAGCCAGAACCTGGCCAAGGCACTCACTGAGATAAAGCCGCAGAGCCTCCTCGCGATCAGCCGAGTTGCGCAGCGCTTCCAGGCTGAGCCCGCGTCCGCCGCTGTCCGCGCGGTTGTTCCCGGACACCAGCCGGCGAATCAATGGGACATCCTCGCCGCCTGGATAAATGTCGCGCCATTTGCTCCAATCGGTGCGAACGACACCGGTTTGCACCGCTCGCCCGGCCATCAATTCGCCAAGCACCCTCAATCCATCGCGCGGTGAAATGCCCTCCAAACCCAGGCGGGTCAGCCGGTCTGCGACATCCTGGTGCTGCGCGACGTAGCCGACATCGGCGATGCGGCCCCAGTTTACGGACAGCGCCGGCAGTCCCAACGCGTGGCGCTGATGCGCGAGCGCGTCCATGTAGGCATTCGCGGCCACATAATTGCCTTGCCCGGGCGAGCCGGCCAACGCGGCACCCGAGGAAAACAGCACGAAGAAGTCGAGCGGCAGAGACAGCGTTTCCCGATGGAGATTCCATGCGCCATGAACCTTTGGGGCCAGAACGCGCTCCATCTTCTCCTCGGTCATGGCCGCAAGACTCTCGTCGTCGATGACCATTGCCGCGTGAATAAGCCCGCGCAAAGGCGGCATGGTTTCCTTGATGCGTGCAAGTGCGCGGCGGACCTCGGCTTCACAGGCAACGTCCACCTGCAGAATGGTCACGGTCACGCCACGCGATTCCAGATCGCGCACCAGTTCCCTCGCATGCTCGCTTGCCGCGCCGCTCCGGCTCATCAGCGCGAGATGCCGGGCCCCGCAGTCAGCCAGCCACCGCGCCACCTCGGCGCCGAACCCGCCGAACGCGCCTGTAATCAGGTAGGCGGCATCTGGGCGGATTCCGGGTTGCCGCCACACCGTGCCGGCCGGCAATTCCCCGCGGTGCCGCATGGTGATCGCCACTTTGCCGATGTGCCGGGCATGCGCCATGTGGCGGAACGCGCCCTGCGCCTCATCCACGGTGAACACGCGTGTTGGAAGCGGCCTCAACACGCCTTCGTTCATCAGCAAGACGATGTCCTCAAGCAGTTGGCGCGCCAAATCCGGGGCGTGTTCGATGACGCGGCCAAGGTCCACCGAGGTAAAGGAGATGAGCTTGGAGAAGGGACGCAGGCCGAGCGTCGTGTTTTCATAGATGTCGCGCTTGCCAATCTCGACAAAACGGCCGAATTGCGCGAGACACTCCAAACTGAGCTGGAGGGCCTTGCCCGCGAGCGAGTTGAGCACCACGTCCACGCCGCGCCCGGCCGTGATCGAGTTGATCTCTTCCGCGAAGTGCAGAGTCCGCGAATCCATGATATGAGGAACGCCAATCGCGCGCAGGTCCTCCCGCTTTTCGGAGCTGCCCGCCGTGGCAAACACTTCAGCTCCCAGCCACTGGGCAATCTGGATCGCGGACAGGCCGACGCCCCCGGCGCCCGCGTGGATCAGCACGCGCTCCCCTCGCTGCAGCTTTGCGCAATCGCGCAGGGAGTACAACGACGTCAGGAACGCGACCGGAACGCCCGCGGCCTCTTCAAACGTCAAGCCTTGCGGTTTGGGCACCACGACCAACTGGTGAGCCGTCGTGATTGAACCGAAACTGCCGCGGGCAATCGCCATGACCTCGTCACCGGCTTTGAACTGGGTGACATTCGCGCCCACTGCCGTGACGACCCCGCTGCACTCGTCGCCCAAGCCACAATGCTCGCCCTCGCGCAGAAGGTATTGAACCCCGACCGCCTTGAGAACGTCCCGGAAGTTCAACGCGGCGGCCTTCACCGCGATTTCGACTTCATCGGGCCCGGGTACGGCGCGATGCGCGGCGCGAATCGCGATACCCTCAATACCGCCGGGCCGCACGCTCTCAAGGCGGATGGGAACCTCGCCATCCGCGGCGGGCGACTCCGGCGGCGGAGTCCATGTGATAAGCCGCTGAACGTAGCGGCGGTCTTCTCGAAACGCCACGCGGTCTTCGGCGTCGTCGCGCCAGAGTTCGCCCAGGAGTGTGGAAGCACAGGCATCCGGCAGGTCACCCCCAAAATCGACGGCCGTACAACGCAAGACCGGACTTTCAAATGTCATCACCTTCGCCAGCCCCCACAGGGTGGCCTGTGCCGGGTCGCAGGCGGCGTCATCCGGGCACACAGGCTGGGCGTATCGTGTCACCAGGTACAGCCGCGGCGAAGGCGTATGCCGGACGGCCGTGAGCGCCTTGTACAAGGCAAGCGCGCTGGCGCAGTGCATTGAGGCAGCCGCCGGCGCTCCAACACCATCGCCGGTATCCGCGGCGTCCAATGCCCACAAATGCAGAATGCCTCTGACAACACGCGCGCATTCACCCACGTCGCGCAACATCCGCTCGAGATCGCCGGCAGA
The DNA here is from genome assembly GCA_020847495.1 of Candidatus Hydrogenedentota bacterium. Classification (GTDB taxonomy): domain Bacteria; phylum Hydrogenedentota; class Hydrogenedentia; order Hydrogenedentales; family SLHB01; genus JAHDWY01. Next base: position 7,525 of record JADLCA010000552.1, read on the forward strand.
GCACGGATCCACGCCGTACACGTTTTCGTTGCGTTGCTCGTAGGCCTGCGCCGGGTACACCACGGCCACGCGCTCGCCCAAGGACTTGAGGTCTTCCGCCAGCCGGGATGCGACGCCCGTGGAATCGGCAAGGAGCACCCACAAGCCGTCCTCTTCCTTTGGCGTGAGCGCCAATGGGGTTTTCCCGGCCATTTCAAACGCGGGTGCCTCGGCGATCAGGACAGGCTGCCCCGATATGCGCGAACCTTCGCTGCACGCTTCGCTGTCGAAGGAATCCACGAAACCCAGTTCCTCGAAAAGGCTATGCCAACGCTCGCAGGAGATCAGGGGATGCGTGTCCCGCAGATCATGATCGCTGAATCTCCACCAGCCCTCGGTCAATCCAAACACGAGGTCCAGAGGGCGCCGTTTTCCGGTGCCCTCTATCAACATGAGCAAGCCCTGCGGCGCCAGGAGGTCTCGCACGTGGCGCAGCGTTGCGCGCAAATCGGCTGTTGCGTGCAAAACGTTCGCCGCCAACACCACGTCGAAAGCATGCGGCGTATCAAATCCCTGCGCTTCCGGACTCTTCTCGATATCGAGCAATCTGTATTCTACGAAGGACGCATAGGGCCGGAACCTCTGTTCCGCGTGCCCGAGAAACACGGACGCCACATCGGTAAACGTGTACTTGACCCGGTCGCATGGCAGAGATGGCAGCAGGTGCGCGGTCAGTCCGCCGGTGCCGGCGCCGACTTCGAGAATACGCAGCACGCGGCCGGATGGCAGTGCCCGGACGATACTCATGAGCGTGCGCTTCACCAGGGCATTATTTGCCCGTGCAAACGGAGAGTCGGCGTACAAGCGTTCAACAAGCGCCAGCGACCCCTCGGGGAAAATGACCGACAGGGCGTCCTTCTTCCCGCTCAGGATCGCGCCCAGTTGTTGCCCGCACGCCTTGCACAGTTCGAGTTCGGCAAGGAGCGATGGATAGGCGGCCAACACGCGGCTGCGCTGCAGGCGGTCATCCACTGGCGTCAGGTGGGCGGCGACGCGCCACTTCTCCGCGTCGCGCGCAAGCAGCCCATCTTCTTCAAGTATTTCCAGCAGGCGCTTGAGTGCCTTTTCGTGGTGCGGCGCGATGCCGAGGCTCGCGCACAGTGTGTCAAAGGCGATTACGTCTCCTGGCTTCCATGCCCATCCCAGCTCGAGCAACGCGTTGACGGTATGGGCCGACACGAGGGCGTCCAGCAAGCCAACACCCGCCTCGTACCGTTGCATTGCGTGGATATCATTCTGGCCGCGCGCTTCCGCCTCGATCGCATCCACGAGGCCGCGCAGCGCTGGAGCCGATCGCTCAGTCATCGCGTCGCTGGAACCCGGCGCAGGCTTGGGTTCCCACACAAGCTCAAAGAGCCAATCCGCGGGATTCTCCCTATCGCGAGACGTGTCTCCTTCCCTGTTTTCGACGCGCTGGACTCGTAGGCCGCGCAATTCCGCAACGATGCGCAACTCGGAATCATACAGAGCGACATCGCCTTCGACCTGCTGCCCGTCGGCCACGTGCGCTCGAAGGATTACGTGAGCCCACGAAGGCACGCCCTGTTCTTCGTGCACCGACACATAGTCAAAATGCACAGGCAGGTAGACCGCGTTGGCGCCGGCCGAATCGGGCTGCAACGTCAAGGCCGCGCCGAGCACCTGCATGGCGGAATCCAGCACCGCGGGATGGACCTCGTATGGTTGCGACGTGGCCATGTCCGCGTCCACCGGACGCAGACGTCCCAGTGCTTCCCCGTTGTTTCGCCAGACCGCTTCGACTCCTTGGAACGCCACCCCATATTCATAGCCGCGTGCGCGCAAGGCTTCGTAGAAAGACCCGCTGCTCAGGGTATCGCCCCGGCGCAACGCTGCGGCACGTTCCTCCGTCAACGTGCGGGCACTCCCGTTCTTCTCCGCGGCAGAGGGCGAGGCCGAACCGGTCGCGTGAAGCGTCCACGTTGCGCTTGCGCCTTTCGCCGCATGCCGGGAGTACAACTGAAACGCGACTTCGGTTGGAGATGCGGAATTGAAGACAACGTGCATCTGGTGCTTGCCTTCCGACAGGCCCAGGGGTCTGAGTAGCGTGACGTCAGTCAGCTCGGCGCCCGCGAATCCGAAATGCGCCTTCGCGGCAACGAGGGCCATTTCGAGGAAGGCGGTTGCGGGCAGAATGGGCGAGCCTTGCACCTGATGATCCTTGAGAAAGGCGAGGGCCTGCATATCCAAGTCAAACTGCCATGTGGGAGTGGGGGCGTCCGTCTTCCGCGGCTTGAACGGATGCGAGCCTCTGGCCGAGGCGCCTTTCCAGGCGCCCTGCCACATGTCCGCCTCGTCCAGCTCCAGCCAGCAGCGCTGGCGTTGCCAAGGATACGTGGGCAACGAGACGCGCTTGCCCACTCCGGGAAACACGGCCCGATACTCGAGCGCGAGCCCCGCGACGTGCAGTGCGCCAAGGGCCTGGACAAGCGCCGCGCCGTCGTCCTCGTCCTTGCGCAGCGATTCCACGGTGACCGCCTTGGCCCCTCGGCTGCGAATGCATTGCCGCGCAGGGCCCCGCAAGGTTGGATGGGGACTGCACTCGAGCAGCACATGGATGCCGTCTTCGAGCATGCAATCCACGACGGGCTGAAACAGCACGGTCTGACGCAGATTGCGGCCCCAGTAGCCTGCATCCAGCGAGGCGCCGTCATCGATTCGCGCCCCCGTGACTGTCGAATACATGGCAATTGCGGGCGCACGCGACGCGATTTCAGCAAGCGATTCCTCGAGTTCGGTGACAAACGGCTCCATGAGGTGGCTGTGAAACGCATAATGCTTGGCAATGGGTTGAAACGCGACGCGGTCGCGGGTCAGTTCGTCGAGCAGTTGATCGACGGCCTCCGATTCGCCCGAGACCACGATCGAGGCGGGACTGTTCACGGCTCCGATGCCAATCCCGCCGTTGTACGCCGCGAGCCGCGCCTTCACCTCTTCCAAGGGCAGGCTGATACTGGCCATCTGGCCCGTGCCGGTGGCGCGCTGCATCAAGCGGCTCCTGTGGTAGATGACCCTCACCGCATCGTCCAGCGAAAGTGCGCCCGCCACGTATGCCGCGGCCGCCTCACCCATGCTGTGTCCCAGCACGGCGGCAGGCTCGATGCCCCAGGACTTCCACAGAGCCGAAAGGCCGGTCTGCAGCGCGAACAATGCCGGCTGCGCGTACGCCGTCTCTTCCAGGTGAGACTCCTGCGCGGGCCGCGCCATTTCCTCCATGATCGACCAAGAGGCCAGCGGCTGGAACAGGCCATCCACCTCTTCGACGGCTTCGCGAAACACCGGCGAGCGTTGAAGAAGCCGCTGTCCCATTCCGGGCCATTGTGTGCCCTGTCCAGGAAACACAAACGCCACGCGGGGATGTTGATCGGTCACCGCGGACCCCACGCAGACGTTTGCGCGGGCCGCGCCGCTGATGAATGCTTCGATACCCGAAGCGAGGTCCTCACGATCCCGGCCCGTGACGGCGAGGCGCTGCGCGAAGTGCTTGCGGTGCGCCGCGGCCGAATAACAGATGTCCTCAGGCGGAATGCCCTGATTCTCGTTGGCGCGCAGGAAATCCGCGTAGGATTTCGCCACGGCGGGCAGCGTCTTCTGGTCGTGCGCGGACAACACCAGCAAATGCGGGAACGGAGAAGAGACTGCGGCTTCGCGCGGCTCCTGCCGGGGCGCTTCGGCGAGGATCGCGCACGCGTTCGTGCCGCCAAACCCGAACGAACTCACGCCCGCAATCGCCCCCTCGCTCCATGCGGGCCACGGTCCTAACTGCGTCTGCACCCGCAACGGCAATTTGTCAAAGGGGATATTGGGATTGGGTTTCTTGAAATGGAGGCTTGCTGGAATCTGACGGTGCTTGAGGCACAGCGCTGCCTTGATGACGCCTGCTATCCCCGCGGCGCCTTCGAGATGTCCGATGTTCGTCTTGACCGAACCCAGAATGGCGGGCCTTTCGGGATTGCGGCCCACGCCCAGCACCGTGCCGATGGCCGTGGCCTCGATTGGATCGCCCAGCACGGTGCCCGTGCCATGCGCTTCCACGTAGTCGATCATGGCGGGGCGAATCCCCGCGCGGCGGCACGCATCGCGCAGCGCCGCTTCCTGCGCCTCCCGGTTTGGGGCCGTGATGCCGTTGCTCCTGCCGTCGCTGTTCACGGATGTCGAGAGCACGGTCGCGTAGATCGAGTCGCCATCCGCAAGCGCGCGCAAAAGCGGTTTGAGCACAACGAACCCAGCGCCTTCCCCGCGCACAAACCCGTCGGCCGAAGCGTCGAACGCGTTGCAACGGCCTTCCTTGGACAACATGCCCGCCAGCGAAAGGTTGATCGTCAGCGTAGGCGAAAGGAGAAGGTTGGTACCTCCGGCGAGCGCGGCGGACGCCTCGCGATTCCACAGGCTCTTGCATGCGAGGTGCAGCGCGACCAGAGATGAAGAGCACGCCGTGTCGACGACCATACTGGGTCCGCGGAAATTGAAGAAATACGAAATGCGATTGGCGGCAATGCTGATCGCATTCCCGGTGGGCATGTACATGTCCGTATAGGCGGGGTTCATCTGGACGCGGCCGTAGTCATTGCCGGTGATCCCGACGAAGACCCCGGTGCGCGATCCATGGAGCGTGTCGGGATCGATCCCCGCGTCTTCGAATGCGTTCCACGCGAGTTCGAGCAGCATGCGTTGTTGGGGATCCATCCGCGCGGCCTCGCGGGGCGAGATACCGAAGAACCCGGGGTCGAAGCGATCAATGGTATCGATGAAGCCTCCCCGGCGCGCGTAGGTCTTTCCGGGGGTGCCGGGGGTGGGGTCGTAGTACTCCTCCACGTCCCAGCGGTCGGGCGGAACCTCCACGATAGCCTCGCGCCCCTGACACAGCATGTCCCAGAAGTCTTGGGGCCCGGTGGCGCCGGGGAGGCGGCATGCGATGCCGACTATCGCGAGGGGCTCAAGTGGAGCGACCACTTCTTCCACGGCGCCAGGCGCAACGCGGGAGGGATCGCGCGCAAGAAAGTCCGCCAGCTCCGCGATCGTGGGATACTCCCAGGCAAGCGTGGCGGGCAGCTCACGGCCCAGCATTTCTTCCAGTTCACCCGCGAGGGTGACCGCTTGCGCGGAACCAAGTCCGAAGTTCGCGAACGGGGTGTGAACGCCGACCTGCGACGGTTCGGTTCGCGTTTCGCGCGCCACGCGGTTGACAAGCCACCGGCGAAGGGCTTCAACGCCAAGGCCATTGGTTACGTCTTCTGGATGCATGCGTGGAAATCCTGTGGAGTTATGCGGAGTGCGTGCCTGAATGTGCTCTCAAATACTGCTCCTTGCAGGCAAAACGCCGCAGTTTGCCGCTCGAGGTGCGCGCGATCATCCCCGGCCCCACGACGTGCACCTCGTAAACCGTCATATCGAATTCCGCCACGACCGCCGCACGCACGGCCTGAACCATTTGATTCCTCGCATCTGAATTAGCGGCGGAATCAAACACGGCCTCAATCTGAACCACGAGGCGTTCCTCGCCATCGAGTTCCACGCCAAAGGCCGCACAGCCCTGCGGGCGAATGGATGAATGGCAGCCGGCCACGGCATGCTCAATATCATGCGGATAGACGTTTCTTCCGGAAATGATCAGCACGTCCTTGATACGACCGGTGATATACAGCTCGCCATCGCGCAGGAATCCCAGGTCCCCGGTGCGCAGGAATGGCCCCGCGCCGTCGACCCAGCCCTCGAACATGCGACGCGACTCCCCGGGCATATTCCAGTAGCCTTTGGAGACAGCTTTTCCGCACACCCAGACTTCGCCCACGCAATTTCCGTGACACTCCCGTTGAGTCTCCGGATCGACGATGCGGACGTCATTCCCTGCGCCCGGAATGCCGCACCCAACGAGCGTCACACTGTCATCGGAGGAGTCCGAAGCCACCTCGACACGCCTGCGCTCCAGATTACGCCTGCTCGCGCGAAACGTTACGGGGCGCGTCTTCGGACCGCCGCCGGAAACGAACAGCGTGGCCTCGGCCAAACCGTAACACGGAAAGAACGCCTCGCGCCTGAATCCGAAGGGCGAGAATGCTTGCGCGAATCGCTCCAGCGTTTCGTGCCGGACCGGCTCCGCCCCGCAGTACGCGACGGACCAAGGGCTCAAGTCCAGTCCGGCCCGCTGCTCGGGCGTCGTTCTGCGGACACACATCTCGTAAGCAAAGTTGGGCCCTCCGGCCGTCGTCGCCCGCGAGTCCGAGATCACTTTCAGCCACCGCAGTGGGCGCTGTAGAAAGAGCGCCGGAGGCATGCCAATGGTCGTTCCTCCGCACACGATAAGCGTCAAGAGGCCGCCGATGAGGCCCATGTCGTGGAAGTGGGGAAGCCAATAGACATGGCGCGACGCGCGGGTCATGCCCATCGCGCGGCAGATCGCCGACACGTTGGTGAGAATGCTCTCGTGGGATACCATGACGCCGCGCGGCGTCATGGTGGAACCGGAGGTGTATTGCAGAAATGCCAGCGTTTCACCCGACAGGCGCGGCTCGAGCCATGCGTCTTCGGCGCCGTCGGGCAGGGCTTCGTCCGTTGCCATCCACTCCAGATTCGAAACCATCGAGCCGTGCGGCGTGATGCGCTGCAAATGCTCGCGCGTCCGGGCCGTGGTCATCACGAATTGCGCCCCGCAATCCCCGGCCACGCGAAAGACGCCGTCGATACGCTCACGGCGCGACGGCGGAGGAATGGGGACCGCAACGGCGCCCGCGTACAAACAGGCGAAGAAGGCCACGGCGAATTCAAGCCCGGGGGGATAGAGAAGGAGGACACGTTCACCGCGGGCGCCGCGCTCCTGCAAGCACGCGGCCCACCCCCGCGCCATGGTGTCCAGTCCTCGATAGGACAGCGACTCCAGTTCATCGGCTCCTGACGAAAGGAAGTGCATCGGCGCATGCTCCGGGACCACATCCGCCCAAGCCCGGACAACCTCCACAAGTGTGGACGCCTTATCGAAAACGGAGGCTTCCCGGAAAGGCGTAGCGTCCTCGGGAGACGGTATTCCCCCTTCCAGGCGCGCAGCCCTCCCATCACGAATCATCAAAAATACACCTCAGGACAGTGTTTCGGAGCCGTACCTTCGCAGCTAGAGAAGGCGACAAGTATTCTGTTCCGAGTGGGGTGATTTGTCAATAGGCATGTGTTTGTTTGATACGGGCGTGCATTCTCCTGGATACTGGACGCCTGTTCCGGGAAATCCGGAGCGAAACCTGGTGGCCCCGCACGAGTCTATCGTCGGGTGACGTTCACGCTGCAATCGAGAGAAGTTCACACAAGCATGGCCGATCGCAATCTGGTGGGAGCACCTGTCCCGAGCGCGCCGCACTGGCACCCGCTTTGGGCCGTCTTTCGCGCGGTGACCGCGCATCCCAGGAAAGTACTGTGCCTTTGGGCCGTGCTCTTGGCGGGCTGCGCCGCGTTGATTCCGCTGCTGCAAAAGGACTCCAGCCCCGACGCCTACATTCCGCCGGAACATCCCGCGGTGCTCCTCCGGCAGCAGACGGACCAGATGTTCGGCCTTTATGACCCCGTGGTGGTCCTGATCGACACGAAGAAGCCCGGCGGCATTTTTAATCCGCAGACCTTAAACCTAGTCCAGTGGTACACAAAACAGTTCGCGTCGGTGGAGAACATCGACGCCAGCAGAATCTCCAGCCTGTTTACCGTAAGCGGTATCCAAGGCAAGGAGGACGGGCTCGAAGTCGCGCCCTTTGTCACCGATGTTCCGCAGACGGAGGCCGGGCTCGCGGCGCTGCGCGACGCCGTGATGGACTTCCCCCTGCATCTTGGCACGCTCGTGTCGCGGGACGGCAGCGCCACAGTCATTGCCGCCCCCATCACCGACCCCAAAGCGGGGGGACGCGTCTACCACGCGCTCATGGCGCTCACGAGCCGCGCACCCATTCACGGCGAGGATGTGCACGTGGCCGGCGAGGCCGTCCTCGGCGAGTATCTGGGCGAGTATCTCGACAAGGACGCCGCGCGCATCAACCCCGTGGTCGTCCTCATCATCGCGGGCGTTCTCCTCGCGTCCTACCGGACATGGCGCGGCGTGTTTCTTCCCGGGCTCTCCGCGGTATTCGGGGTCGCCGTGGCGCTGGGTGCCATGGGCGGGCTCCGCGTGCCGTTCACGATTCTGACCAATGTGCTGCCCGCGAACGTCTTGGCGCTCGGCGTAGCCTACGGTATTCACATTCTCCGCGAGTATTACGAACAGACCGCCACCCCCCCGGGTCCCCGTCTGCGCGAAACCGTGGTCAACGTCATGATGACCATGAGACGCCCGATCATCTACGCGACACTTACCGACATGGTCGGATTCCTGGTGTTATGTGTCACGACCCACTTGCCGCCGATGAAGATGATGGGGTTCTTCGCGGCGCTGGGCATTGCCGCCACACTCCTCTCCACGTTACTGGCCATTCCCGCCGCACTCGTGCTTCTGCGGGTCCGGCCCAGTCCGGCCTTCCACCGCGAACTGCGGGACGGGCAACACTGGGACCGTTGGGCGCATATGATGTCGCTGCTGGGAAACGTGGTGCTTCGGCATCCGAAGGCGGTCATCGCGGTCTGCGTTCTGGTGAGCGCCTACGGCGTCTACGGGGCCGGACATCTCGAAGTAAATGACGATCGGGCCGGACATTTTCACGCGTCGGAACCCATCTACCAGGCAAACGATGCCATCAACCGCCTCATGGACGGCACCATCGGCGTGGACATCGTGGTGGACACCGGCGAGCCGGAGGGCCTGTTCCGGCCCGAGAATCTCCGGCGCATCGAAGCGCTTCAAGAGCATCTCAAGACGATTCCGCACGTGTCGGGCTCGATCTCGATTGTGGACTATCTGAAGCAGCTCAACCGCGCCATGAACGGGGGAAACCCGGAGGCCTTTGTCGTGCCAGATTCCGAAGAGTTGACGGCCCAGTACGTGTTGACGTACTCCTTCAGCGGCGACGCGCCCTTGGGCCAAGTGGCAGATTCCGAGTACCGGATCGCCAACGTCCACGCCTTGTGCAACACGGGCCTGTTCACTGAAATCGACAAGATCAAAATCGAGATTGACCGCTACCTCGCAACGGAGTTTGCCACGCCTGATTTGACGGTACGGGTGTCCGGGCGGCTGAATGTCTACTACGCGTGGATGCAACGCCTGGAGTTCAGTCACTTTCTGGGGGCCCTGCTCGCGCTGGTAACCGTGTGGGTGATGACCACCATTGGGTTTCGCACCTGGGTGGCGGGGTTCTACTGCGTCATACCGGTACTCGCGACCCTCCTTGCGGTGTATGCCGTGATGGGCTTGACCGGAATCTGGCTGGGGATCGGCACCTCCGCGTTCGCGTCCATCGCCGTGGGAATCACGGTGAACTTCGCCATCCACGAGCTGGACCGCATTCTCCACTTGACCCGTCGTCAAGGGATGAGTCTCGAGGACGCCCTCCGCGCCATGTATGCGTCTACGGGGCGCGCCGTGTTGTTCAACTTCCTGTGCGTTTTTCTGGGGATAACGACATTGACCCTGAGCCAGCTCCCCCCCTTGCAGTGGTTCGGCATACTTCTGGCCACGGCGTTGCTGGTAGGATTCGTGACCAGTATTGTGTTGCTTCCGGCATTGTTGCTGGTGTTCCGGCCGCGTTTTCTGCTGCCGGTGTGTGCTCGCAAGGAAACCGCCGCGTGAGGCAGTCCGATTCGACGTGAAGGAATCATCCCATGAAGAATGTAATACTGGTATTTGTCCTGTTTCTGGGCATTGGGGCGGGAAACGGCGTTTCCGCGCAGAACACGGAACTGCCACCCGGCGATGAGATCATTCGCCGCGCCAACGAGCGTGATTTCGGAGCCTTCTCGCAGGAAACGATCCACATGAAACTCATCGGAAAGGACGGCAAGGCGCGCGAGCGCGTCACGCGCGCGTTCAACAAGAAGTTCGGCGAAGAACGGCGCTACCTGATGGTCTTTGTCGAACCGTCCAACGTGAAGGGCACGGCCCTTCTCACGTACGACTACCTGGAATCCAGCAAGGACGACGACCAGTGGCTGTACCTGCCCGCCATGCGCAAGTCGCGCCGCGTGCCCGCGGGCGAACGCGGCGGCGCATTCCTCGGAACGGACTTTACCTTCGAGGACATCAAGACCCAGTCGCGCATCTCCGTTGAGGACTACTCGTGGAAGACGCTTGGCATCGGCGACGTGGACGGCCACCCCTGTTACACGATCGAGGCCACGCCCCTGACCCAGGAACTCGCCAAGGAGTTGGGCTACGCGAAGGTCCGCATTCACCTCGACCAGGAACTGCTCCTGCTGCGGCTCTCGGAGTTCTGCGATGATTCGGGGGAAGTCACGCGCACGATCTCCATTCGAGACTTCGAACAGGTCGGCGACATTTGGACCGCCGGCACGCTCGAAGCCAAGAATCTGAAGACCGGTCACTCGACCTTATTCACCGTCACGGAGTCTGACTTCACAACTGAAATCCCCGACGATGTGTTCTCGCTTCAGTCGCTGGAACGGGGTCTTCCCAACCTTCCGGGCAGACCCTGATGCGTTTGCCGAGACTCCGCCACCGCACCCTTCGGGCAGCAGTTCTGCTCCTGGGGGCGGGCGTTGCGGCAGCACAGGAAGCAACCGCGGAGCCCGAGGAATTTCCCGTGCAGGTGCATGGCCATTTGTCCCTTGAGAGCGGGTTCGGGGTAGCGGAAAGCAAGCTCCAGTCCATGCGGTTCGAGGGGCTCGCGCACTTCGATGCTCCGCTTACGGATTCGGCAAGCTTTACCGGCATTCTGCGCTTGCGTTCCGATCCCTTCTTCGACTACGGCCACCTCGATGGCCGGGACTTCCCCGAGCTTTCGTTTGCCTCGAGTCCGGTCCGCTTCGGTGAAGAGGCCGAACTCGAATTGCGCGAAGCGTACATCCGGACACAGGCGGGCAAATGGAACCTCACCCTCGGCAAGCAGCAAATCGTCTGGGGCGTGGCCGATGGGCTGAAGGTGCTTGACGTAGTCAATCCGCAGGACCTGCGTGAGTTCATCCTTGATGACTTCGAGGATTCGCGGATGCCGTTGTGGGCGGTCAATGCGGAGCGCCCTATCAAGGATTGGACGCTGCAGCTCATCTGGATTCCCGACACGTCGTACCATGTGATCCCGCGGCAGGATTCCGAGTTCGAGATAACCTCGGGCGTTCCGAGTCCGCCGCGCGGGTTCGAACTCGAGATCGAAGAACCTGACAAACCGGGACGCTTCTTTGCGGACTCCGATGTGGGGCTGCAGTTGTCGGCCTTCAAAGGCGGCTGGGAGATCACGTTCAACTATCTCTACCACTACGACGACATCCCGGCATTCCCACGATCATTCCGTCTGTCCGAGGATGGGCAGGAGGTCGTCGCGCACCCCGAGTACAAGCGGTCGCACTTGATCGGAGGATCGTTAAGCAGAGCTTTTGGCGGGCTCACGTTCCGCGCGGAATACGGACTGTTCCTCGACAAGTACTATTCGACCGGCAGTTACCTTGATCGCGACGGTGTGGTGCGCGGAGATTCCGTCTCGTACGTGCTGGGATTTGACTGGTTCGCGTTCAACAACACCTTCATGAGCGTTCAGGTGTTTCAAGATTGGTTTACGAACGACGCGAAGGGCCTGGAACGCGATCCGGTTCAGACCTACATCACGTGCTTCGCGCAACACCGTTTCCTGCACGACACGCTCACGGTCGAAGGCATGTGGCTCTTCGATGTGAATCACGGCGACGGCCTCATCCGCCCCAAGGTCACCTATGCGGTGAACGATGAGTTGAACGTCTACGCGGGGGTGGACTACTTCTACGGCTCGGACAAGGGCCTCTTCGGCCAGTTCGACAAGAAGGACAGGGTTATCCTGGGTGTCGAATGGAGCTTCTGAGAGTGCGCTTCAGAAGTTCGGCATACCCATCGCGCCGCCGCTCGAAGTGGTTCCCGAGCAAACGGGAGACCTGTGTCATAAGGCATCCAGGTTCCGTTGAGCCACGCGAGCACGGCCCTCGCAAGCACGCCATGAGCAACGCACAATGCACCTCTTCGCCGGTCCTCCTCGAACAGTCGGATTAGTTCGGTGATCCCCCGCAGGTCCCGTAGGGACGATGGAAAGCAGCCCATCTCGGCGTAGCCGCAACCAAACGAGGAGATTCATTTGCCGATTTCACCGATTGCACCGATTGAAGAAGCAGACCGGCAAGGGGGAACCAACACTGGGGAAACAGCACTGGGGTACGGGCGTCTCGCCCGTAATTTGAGAGCACTCAAACGCAGAAGCTTTGCCTTTGCAGAGGAACGCGGAGCATTGAGCGAATGGAACGCCCCTCTGGTACTGCCTCGCTCGCTGAGCGCGGCAGCACAAGACTCCGCTTAGGTGATCGACCCGACGGTTCACACAATCCGCCAAGCGCATCGTCGCATCTAACCCGGATTTCTCACGCGCACGCACCCCTGCTCGATCAATCCCAGTTGAATCAACTGTTTCCATGACCTTGGCACGTCCTCGTTGCTTACACGATGTGCGTGTGAGAAATCCTATCCAGTGAGCTTGCGGGCCATTGCTAGAGCATATCTCACCGCCTGCTACGCGGGGGCCGCGAGATACGCGGACTTTCGGCTGTCCCTACGGGACACAAAAGGCGAGTAAGTCTGGACTCTCAGAAACCCAGGATATCCTCGATCGAAGGCAACGGCCTGAACTGGCTCAAGGCGAAGACGGCGTAGAAGCCCAGCAGATCCACCGCCTTACTCTAACGCTTACCTGCCCCTTAGGGGAGCACGAGAAGATTTACACTGAAACTAGGACTTTCGCCTGAGGAGTCTCGGAATACCAATATATGCCAATCCCAGACCAAGCAGAACCACGGTAGCGGGTTCGGGAACACACACTCCAACGTACCCCCAATAGACGCCATCGTAAACGGTGATGTCCCTGAACCACTCGTCACTGATTTCGTACGGATCACCGTACGACGCGAGAACAATGTAGAACTCGACGCCGCCGGCCCATGAGTTTGCTTCGAGATGCGAATCGTAGGGACCGTCCGTCCA
>JADLCA010000553.1 GCA_020847495.1 Candidatus Hydrogenedentota bacterium
CGATGGCGGGGTGATAGAAATCGCGCGCGACTTGGGCCCGCAGTGTGGCCTCCCATGCCGCGTTGGAGCGGTCCGACTTCTTCCAGAAGTTGGGGACGTCGCACATGAGCATCACGCCAAGCTTGTCTGCCCAATACAAGGCGCGTGGTTCTTCCATCTTGATGTGGATGCGCAGGCAGTTCAGGCCGAACTGCGTCGTCTTCTCGTAGTCCAGACGGATGAAGTCATCATCTGGATGCGTGTAGATTCCCTTCGGGTTGAACGACTGGTGAAGCGCGCCCCGCAGGTAGATGGGCTTGTTGTTGAGCAGGATGTATTCCTGGGCGCTGCCTCCATACGTGCCGCGCGAGATCTTGCGCATGCCGAAATACGTGCGCACCGTATCCACGGCCTTGGCGTTTTGAAGCAACTCGATCCCGGTGTCATAAAGAGCGGGGGAGTCCGGAGACCACAGCGCCGGGTCCGGTATAGGGAGCGCCACGGAAGCTTGGTTTTCGCCTGCCTGCAATGTTACTTCCTGCGACGCCTCGACCGTCTGTTCTCCGTGTTTGGCGGTGACCTTCACCGTGTGTGTGCCCGCCGCGGGTGCGTTCAAGGTGAGACGAACCTCCGCGCGCTGCTGATCGATATCGGGGAAGATGTGCCCCTGCTGAATAAACGCATTTCCCCGCGACTCCAGGTAGACCGTCTGCCAAATTCCGCCCGTTTGCGTGTACCAGCCGATCTGCTTGCCCGTCGGGAGATCGGGTTCCGTGCGATCGACGGCACGGACTGTCACGTGGATGCTCTCGCCCGGCTTGGCAAGTTCGGTGATTTCCACGTCAAAGGGGACGTATCCACCTTCGTGCGTGGCCATTTCCTTTCCGTTCACCCACACCGTGGCCAACCAATCAACTGCGCCGAACACGAGGAAGAGTCGCGGGCCCGCATCACTCGGAATGGCGATATCCCGCTGGTACCAGGCCACCCCGTTGTATGCCGTATCGTGGATGCCGGATAGTTCACTTTGCCAAGGGAAGGGTACTTGGATCGTCCGCCCGTACGTATGATTCTCATACCAGTGATCGCGGAGACCGGCGTCCTCGGGGTCGAAGTCGAACTGCCATGCGCCGTTGAGGTTCACCCAGGGACGCGCCCAGTCCGGTCGCGGGTGACCGTCCAAAGGCTGCCAACCTTGGGACCACGCGGGCGCGCATGCTAACACCAGGGGGACAAAACAGCGACTGCACATGTGAACTCTCCTCGACCGCCGGAACACTACCCCTACCGCCATGAAGATTGGAATGGTTATCCTATTGCGCAGCGGGAAGGGTGTCAACTCACTCGCCGATATGGAGGAATGAACCGCGTGCCGCAAAGTGCCGGAGAAGTCGCTGCAGGTCCCGTGTCACGAGCCGAGCGCTACGTGTTGTGCGCGGCTATCGTGGCTGGCGCGGTGGCTTACTCCACCCAGCTGACCTCGTTTCTCCATGCCAAAGAGGCCGTGTTTGCCGCGGGCGCGGGGGTTCTCGGGGTGTTCACTCTGAAAAGGGGACGCTTCCCTGGAGGAGCGCTTTGGCTGGTTGCGCCGTTCGGGGTGTCACTGGCATGGGGACTCCTCCCAGACATCTTCGGGCACGTTCCCTTTGGGACATCCAATCTGGTCGAATGCCTGCGCTGGATGACCGTGCTTCTCTTCGCACTGTGCGCCTTCCCCATCCTGTGCTCCGAAGAGGGAAGACAGGCCCTGCTTCGGGCGATCGTGGGGTCCGCGGTCATCGTCGGGGTTCTCGCCTTGCTTCAATATGGCCGCCTGATGCCGTACTTCTTCCCTGACTACGGCGGAACGGCCCAACGGGTTTACTCGGTCTTCGGCAATGCGGGCTTGCTGGGAGGCTATCTCGCCGCCGCATTACCGTTGGCCCTGTCCGATGCGTTCAGGCCGGGCAAGATAGGTCGAATCGCCCTGCTCTCCCTCGCCGTCGTCGCCGGGGCGCTCCTGCTGTCTGGTGCCCGATCAGCGTGGATTGCCGCGGCCGCCGGCGCCGCATTTATCCTGATCCGGGAGAGACCCTCCGTGGGGCGTCTCTCTGCTTTTGGGGTTGCGGCGATCGTGTTCGCCACACTCTTCTGCCTTGTTGCGCCGGAAGAGACTGTGGAGAGGCTCATCTCGATGTTTCGGGCTGGCGACCCTGGCCGGTCACTTCGCGAGTGGTTCTGGCTTGGCACACTGCGCATGATCGAAGATGCACCACTGGCCGGTGTCGGTCTAGGCAATTACAGTGCATTCAGCGCACGGTACCTTGGTGAGGTGCTCTGGGAACCCGGCGGGGAGCGTCTCGCGCACAACCTGCTGCATACGGACCACGCGCACTGCGATGTCCTGGAGCTTCTGGCCGAGCTTGGCGTGTTGGGAATGATTCCCCTCGCCTTGTGGTGGGGAAGACTGATTCGATGCCGGGGTCCGGAATGGGGGGGGCTGCTGTCCCTAGCCGTGTTTTCGCTTGCGTATTTCCCATTCTACAGCGCCCCGCACGCGCTCCTGGGCTTGCTCCTTGCTGCCTGCCTTCTCGGCAGAAGTCCAAGGCTTGCTGAAGACTGTCCTGCCTCGTTGTTCTCGCGCTTCCTGTCGCTAACTGCCGGGGGCGGCGCGCTGCTCTCGCTTCCCCTGGTGCTGTGGATGGTCGTGTTCCCCAGCTACCTGTTCCGTACTGCGCAAGCCATACACGTCGCGGGGGGCAATTCGTTGCCTGCATACGAACGCGCCGTTGCCGTGCGTTGGGCGCCCCCCGACGTGTATGAGAAGTACGGCCTGGCTTTGCTGGAAGCGGGCCGTCACGAGGATGCACGGAAGGTCTTCACCATAGCCTGTTCACAACTGGACTCGGGAGCGGCCTACCTCGGGCTGGGGGCGTCGCAATTGCGCGCAGGTGATACGCAGGCGGCACGAGTTGCCATAGAAGCGTGTCTCAAACGTTGGCCCTCCTCGTTCGAGGCATGGGCCCTGCTCATGCTGGCAAGCCCGGTCAAAGCGGGACCGTCAGTTTTCTCGCGCGCCCGCCTGTGGCTGAAGCCAGACGAATTGAGACGGCTTTCTATTCTAATGGACCGGGCCGCACCGGCAGCAACCCCGTGATGGTGGTCGTGCATGTGGTCCCCTCCGGTGCGTCGATGCGAAGAGCATACCTTGCACCAGGGGTTACGGGCTGAATGAACCGGTAGGGGGGAGTGTCCAGGTTACGGACCGGCTCCCACTTGGTGGTATGCTCATCTTCGTCTACCATCTCCAACCTCAAATCAACCTTGAGATACCGATCAGGAGGGGTGGGCACGATTTCGATGGCGTTCGCCGAAGCGGTTCTGTCCAGCCACGGCGAACCCGTACTAACCCAGATCAGCGAGTACGCGAAGGGAGCAGGCCTCTCAAGAACCGTGGAGGCGCTTTCCGACGCGCGCAATCGCGAGAGCCTCGTTTCAAAGCGGACTACCTCCGGCCAATTGGTCACGAAGTCCCAGCCATGTAACGACGCTGGAACAGCGACCATGATTGTTGTCAGGAGCACGCCCTGGACCAGCCAGACCCCAAGCAGACGTAGCAGGTTTCCCCGTGCCATGAACACGATCACCACCAGGAATGAGGAGAGTGGTGGGGCGGCGGGCGCCAGTGCCAGATAGGCCACGGGCAACCACGTGGCGAGATAGGACACGCCAGCGGTGAATAGCCCGGATACCAATGCGTCCGAGAACCCCATCGCCTTGATGTCCAAGAAGCGGCAGAGTCCCCAGAACACAAGGGTGGAGGCCAAGAATACTCCCAGCGCAACATATAGGCGCGACATATAGAGCGCTGCAGCCAGGAAATCGTAAACCGTGATGGCGAGAGCCTGCGGAGCCGTGCTTTCGAACGGCAAGTAACTGAGCGCCAGAAACACAGAGGCCGTGACGACGCAGACCGTCAGCAGTCCACCCGCGAGGCGCCTGAACCAGGCCTGCGAGGATGCCTCGGGCAGAAGGGGGGGCACAAGGGGAGATGGCGGAGCACTGGCCAGCAGCGCATGACACTGCCAGCACCGGTCGAATTCTTCGCTGTTCTGGGCGCCGCAGTTTTCGCAGACGCGGGCCACGCTGAGGTTGATTCCGCTGTCGCTGTCTGTCAGGTTCAGCTTTCCCCGCGGTGTATTCTCGCGAACCCCCATCAAGCGCTGAATGGACCGCCCCGCAATCGAACTGGAAGGATCCAGCTTGTGGATCTCCTCCCACGCGTTGACCGCCAATTCGACCTTGCCGGCTACTTCGGCCACGCGCGCGAGCTGTTCCCACACCGCAGTCTCGCCCGGCCACTGCTTCACGATGTCCTGAAGCTCGGTGATCGCTTCTTCGTAGCGGCCCAATCGGTAGTATGTCGCAGCGAGATAACGCAGGACATTCAGCTTGCGCGTCCATTCCTTCTTGAGGATGAGGAGATGCTTGAGGGCTTCGGCGTATTCCCACGCCATGTACAGTTTCTTGGCCAGCCGCCAGCGATGATCGAAGTCGTCGGGATGCTCCAGTACATACTCGGTGAGTTCATGGAGATCGTTCATAGTCGCGACTCGCGTGCCGTGCCGGAGATTATCATGCAGGAGAGTTGAAGCCCATGGTCCGGAATAGCTCTTCTCCGCCGCTCAACGCTTCTTCGACTTCCGTTTGGCCTCGACATGCAGGCGTTTGTTTCGCATATAGAGAATCGAGTTCACGATCCAGGCCACGAGTGCCGCCAGGAACCCCGCCAACAGGATCCCCATTCCCACGGGTATCGGCCACTCCTGATCATCCATGACGACCTGCCACGCGCCATAGACGCTCGGTCCAAGTAGAACGACGAAGGCGATCGACCAAAAGAACCATCCGACGGCTTCGAGTCTGGGCCGGGTCTGCTTACC
>JADLCA010000554.1 GCA_020847495.1 Candidatus Hydrogenedentota bacterium
CATCTTGAGCCAATCCATCTGCTCGATATCCATGCGGAAATCGAAGCGAATCATCATGGAAAGAAACACGGTCAGGTATAGCAGCATCGCGGCGGCGATGAACCAAACCTCCTTGCCAGAGTTGCCCTTCGCGACGGTGGGAAGTCCGATCGCCAGTGCCACGATGAGCAAGACCATCATGAGGCTCTTGGCGTTTCGCAGCGCGTTCGTGAGTTGCCGCCACGCGATGGGACCCGCGCCTCCCCAAAATGGAAACTGGGGAACGCGACGTTTGGCCGAAGTGGCGGTGGCCGCCATGCCGCTGCGCTGCGCGCGCTGGATGCGGCTGTACACGCGCTGGCTGATGCCGATAGCCGCCTCGCGGTATTCTGCGTCGAGCCAGAGGATGAACAGGAACAGCACGGCATTGATGGCTGCGGCAACGGCTGCCCACTGCAGCATGTCCGGAAACAGCGTGCGTGCTGCGATGGTCTTCGCGAACGGCGCCAACGGCAAGAGCGCATACTTCACTGCGGGTTGCTGCTGCGCCACGAGAAGGGCATTGCCCAGGTTTCCCGTGCCGCGTGCGGCGATGGCGGGGCCCAGCGCAACGGCCAGCACTAGACCCATGGCGAGCAGCACCACTTTGCGCAATCGCGTATAGGCATGTTCGGCCATGTACTGTCCGGTGAGCAGCAAGGCCATGGAAAAGAGTTGGATAAAGAGCAGGGAAAGGGTCACTCCCACAAACGCGGCCACCCACGACGATGCGTAGGGCAGAAATATCGTCGAGAAGATCAGCGAGCTGAAGAGCACGCCGATAAGCAGTCCCAGGACTTTGTACGCCAGCAACTCCCGTCGTCCGAAGGGTCCCGAGAAGAGAAAATCCACCTCGCCGGGGCTGAAGTAACTGGCGCGCTCTCCCGCCGATGTGATCAGCGTGAGCAGGCACATGCCCAAAATCATGAGCGGCATGGTCGCCTCGAGTTTCGCGGGGTCGGCGCTCTTGTGGAGCATCGCCTGTGCAATGCTTGGCCCCAGCCAGAGGGCGAACATTCCCAGGCCAAGCGCGAAGAACACGGCGCCCTTGGGCGTCTTGACGCCGCGCAGCATGCGGCGGCGCAACCCGCGCATGCGCAATCCGATCAGTTTGAGAAGGGCGGGGTGAATCATCCGTCTATTCCGGCACTTCCGGCAGGGCCGCGGCGCCGTCTTCCGTGATGCGGAAGAAGACGTCCTCCAGGGAGGCATTGTCCCCGAAGGCGGTTTGGGCCGCGTCCATCGTTCCGAAGAACATGTTCTTGCCCTTGTGGAGAATCAGCAGGTGGGTGCATATGTCTTCCACAATCTCGAGGAGGTGCGAACTCACGATCACGGCCGCTCCGGCCTGCGCGCGTTCCAACACGGATTCGCGCATGGTCCGGATCCCGCGCGGGTCGAGGCCCGTGTGCGGCTCGTCGAAGAGGAGCGCCTGCGGATCGTGCAGGTACGCGCAGGACATCGCGACCTTCTGGCGCATGCCGCGCGATAGTTCCTGGGCCATCGTGTTGCGCTTTTCCGTCAACTCGAATTGCTGCAGCAACCCATCGCCGATGGCCTGCCAGTTCGGCACCCGGTAGGCGGACGCCATGAACTCGAGGTGTTCCCACACGGTCAGCGTATCGAACAACTTCGGATCATCGGGCACGTAGGCCAGTTTCGCCTTCGCCGGGATCGCGTCCCGCACGATATCGTGGCCAGCCACGTGGATGCTCCCGCCCGACGGAGGGATGATGCCCGCGATGCTGCGCAGGGTCGATGTTTTGCCCGCCCCGTTCGGCCCGACCAGCCCCAGGATTTGCCCGGGCTGGACGTTAAAGGACAGGTCTTCGACGGCCTGCGTGGAGCGATACGTCTTCTGGAAATTGGCTACTTCAATCACGGTGATGTACTCATTCCTGGGTCCGGCCACTGCGTCGCGCAGTAAGCTGCCATTCGGAGGACGTGCCATTCGCGTTTCGGGCCGGCACCGGATGCCCGCACGCGGACGCCCGCATATAGTGCCAGCGGACCGCGCCCAAACACAACATGAGGAAGATGGCGGCTGGAGTTCCGCCCGGAATAGGGGAATCGTAGTGTAGTTGCAGTGGCAACTAATAGGGCCTAGCATGGATAAACAATCTATTCGCTGCAGGAGGACTCCTCACTGTCAGCAGGAGGTGGACCATGGTTCCATTTCGCGGTGTGCAACCTATTGGCCTTGGTTTGGTCTTCCTGCTGGTAGCGGGCTGCGCCACGGACCATGCCCGGCCATCACACAAAGTGCCGTCGACCTATTCCCCTGAGCTTCTGGCCGAAGTGCTGGGCCAAGAGGACTTCGACTTCTGGTTTGGCCCGGATGAAAGCTACGTGAAGCGTTCCGCCATTGAACTCGGCGACGAGGCCGTCCCATCAATTGCCGAGATGCTGCACAACGCGTCCAACGACGAAACGCGACGAAACGCATATATCGCGCTGGCCTACATCGGCGGCCCGAAGGCCGTTGAAGTACTAAGAGACTATTACTCGAAAACAGGAGACGTGGACGTCCTTGTGGAGCTCTGTTTTGCCTTGGGTTCTACCGGGACCACGGAAGACCGCCAGTACCTATTGGAAACGATGGAGCAGCAGACGCGGAATGCGCGTTCCACGAACTTTGGCGCGCGCCGCGCAGCGAGTTCCGCGCTGTATACTCTAGACGTTCTTCGAGAGCAACGAGCGATCCCAACGCTGGAGGAGATGGTTCGACTCCAGGGCCTCGGGCCCAATGAGGTCAATAGGGTCCTGCAATCGATCGAGCACGGATACTGGTCCGTGCCTATGCTCGCGAATTGCATGGAGCGGGACAAGGTCATACTGGCGGTATTGCGCAGCGGTTTGGACAACTCGCCGGATGCAGAAACGGTACATCTACACGAGTTGGATTCGAACCGGACCTGGATTCGTTCGCCGGACGGGTGGGATGTCGCGTACGACGAAGAGAACGCCAAACGAAAGCCTTGGGTACAGTTCGATGTCTTCATATCCAGTGATGGCCAACGGGCAATTTGCGACACTACTCAATACTACGGACCACGCGCGGCTAGAGGATATGATTACGTCCTGAGGCGGGACGCAAACGAGTGGAAGGTCGTTGGGTTGAGGATGGGTTGGGTCTCCTGAACCCGTCTGGACCATCTTGTTCCGCTTCCTTCGCAATCTGAGGCGGCCGCGCCCCTGAATATGCGACCGAAGAACCCGCGCGATTCGCGTAGTTGCTAATGCCGCGTGAGAGGTGAGAATTGATGTAGTATCTTTCCGCTGCACGAGGGGATGCTGTAACTCGCAGGAGGTGGACAATGTGTGCATTGCGCTTTGCGGGTCCCATAGGTCTTGGCTTGCTTGTCTTGCTGATAGCGAGTTGCGCCACGGACCAAGATCGGCCGTTGCCTCCGATGCCGTCAACCTATTCCCCCGAACTCCTGGCGGAAGTGTTGGGGAGAAAGCACCTCGACTTCGAAAGTTACCCGTACGGTGTCTATGCGAAACGCTCAGCCATTGAACTCGGTGAAAAGGCTGTTCCTTCAATTGCGGAGGTTCTACACAACGCGTCCAACGACGAAATCCGGCGGAATGCATGTACTGCGCTGGCCTATGTGGGCGGCCCGAAGTCTGTTGAGATACTCAAAGACTGCTATTCGAGGACCGGAGACTCAATCATCATGATGGGACTATGCCTCGCTCTGAGCTCCGTAGGGTCCCCGACAGACCGCCAGTACCTACTGGAAACGGTTGAACAGTACTTGGGCAATGGGGATTCCGCGGAATCTGGCCCGCGGTACTTTGACAGGTCGACGCTGTACGCGCTTGGCGTCGTTCGGGAGCAACAGGCCATACCGGTGCTGGAAGAGTTGGTTAGGCGCCAAGACATCCTATCCTTTGAAGCTAGCCAAGTCCTTCGCTGGATCAAGCGGGGGTTCTTTGCGGTGCCTGTTTTGGAGAATCCCACGGAGCGGGACAAGGTGATCCTCGCGGTGCTGCGCAATGGTCTGGAGAACACGCTGGACGCCCAAACGGCGCACTTGCATGAGGTGGATTCCAACCGGTCCTGGCTTCGCTCGCCGGATGGTTGGGAGGTGGCGTACACAGACGACAATCCCGATCGAATGCCGCGGGTCCGGTTCGAAGTGTTTATCTCCAGTGATGGTCAACGCGCACTGTGCGAGACCGGTCAGACATTCGGATTCCTTGCCGGTGTGGGCTATGACTATGTTCTGAGACGAGACGCAAGCGAGTGGAAGGTCGTGGGGATGAACATGACCTGGATATCCTGAATTCGCGTGGCGCTTCCTGTCTGGCCATTCCATCGTTTCCGCGATTTCCCGCGATTGAGCCTGTACCTTTCCTCTCTTGAGAGTACCGAGCTCTCGCATACTGCCCGGGCTCGGTGAAGAAGTCCCGATAGGGACGAAAGATAATAGCCCAGCGATTCATCGCTGGGTCCGCGGGACCCCATACCTCCCAAGCCCCGGCAGGGGCGAAAGAGTCCGTACCAACTCCAGTACCACGTATTTCACGTCATGCTTCTCATGCAAGAATCCTCCAACCTTTCCTTGATCGTCGTCTTCCGATGATACCTCGCCGGCCCTGTCGTCCCTGACGGGACTCGTCTTCTGGTTGTCCAGGCTACCCAGCGATAAATCGCTGGGCTATTATCTTCCGCCCTTACGGGCTGAAATCACCCAAGGCACAGGGCCGGGTGGAAACGTGCGTTTTCCGGTCACCTCCCGCCGTTGTGCGGATGGAGAATTCGGTACTGTCGAGTGTGGTTACAATGGCAACTAATAGGGCCTAACATGGATATACAATCTATTCGCAGTACGAGGACTTCCGACTGTCAGCAGGAGGTGGCTCCATTTCGCGGTGTACGACGCATTGGTCTCGGTTTGATTATCCTGCTGGTTGCGGGTTGCTTCACGGACCATGCCCGGCGATCACACAAAGTGCCCTCGACCTATTCCCCCGAGCTTTTGGCCGAAGTTCTGGGCAAAGAGGACTTCAAGTTTTGGTTTGGCCCGGAGGAAAGCTACGTGAAGCGTTCCGCCATCAAGCTCGGCGAAAAGGCTGTTCCTTCAATTGCGGAAGTCTTACAGAACGCGTCCAACGACGAAATCCGGAAGAATGCGCGCACCGCGCTGGCCTAAGTGGGCGGCACGAGTGGCGCCCAGGTCCGCGTGTAGTCTATGGCGTGGCGCCAGATATTCAGCCCCCGTGCGTGGCTTCCCATTCATCCCGGAGCCGCTTGAGAATCCGGTGGATGCGCACGCGCACGCGGGTGGGTTCCCACTCCATGCGCTCCGCAATCTCCGATGGAGCCAAGCCTTCGAAATACCGGTACTCGATGAGCATGCGGTCCACGCCGCCCAAGGTCGCCAGCAAGATATGAATGCCTTCCTCATTGAACCATGCATCAAACGGCAGCGACTGCGTATTGCCGCGTGTTTGCATGTACTCGCGAATCATGGCGCGGTCCCGCGCCGCAACACGACAGTGCCGGTAGGCGACCCTGCACGCAATCTGGATCAGCCAGCTTGGGAAGCGCCCCCGGTGCGAGTAGGAATGCAAGCTTCGGTAGGACTCCAGAAGCGTGTCCTGGTAGAGGTCGTCCACTTCGTTCAACTCTGGCAGGAGGCGTTTCAGCTGACCCTTGACCAGCCATTCGTAGTGTTTCAGCACGGACACAAACGCGTTGGCGTCGCCGGCCTGGGCAGCGGACACCAAGGGTCCGTCGCTGCCGCACGCGGTTGACGTCTGAGCCTTTTCGCTTCTGTGCCGGCGCGTCGCCTTCATGTATCTCCGCAGTCGCGATCACTGTCCCTGCGCCGTCCCCCGTTGCACGACGCTGTCCACACCCTGCCAAGCCGGCAGTGCCTTCCCACTTGCAAGTCGTGTACCGCAAGGATCAAAAGGCGAATACTGCGGTGCGATTGACGCGAGGGGCGAATTCACGTGGTATCCGATAGGGTGACGCGGCGGGCAAGTCAGCAAGAGACAGAGGCGGGGGCAAGTTTTGCGCACTAGTTCCCCTGCCGCTTGCGCAGGAGGCGCGCAGTTTTTGCCCACGTGATGGGGGCGGCTGGAAGTGGCATGATCATCCAGGTCATGGTTCGGGGTGTAATAGGCGTCCTGCCAATGTCAAGATTCGCGGGCTGGAAGCCCGTGCCACCTCGTTGCGGATGCTCCGTGCCCGAGAGAATCCGGCTACGCGAGGCTGCCGAACCAGCCTTTGCGCACCATCCACTTCGCGAGTTCCAAAACCGGCGTGATGGTCGATGCGAGAACAAGAATGATGCCCCAATCCTGGAGCGTCAGACTGAACGTGCCGAAAGGCGCGTGCAAGAACGGCACGTAGACGACCAGCATCAACAGAAACATCTCCCAGAGGATGGCGGTATTCAGCCACTTGTTGGCGAGGGGACGCACGAACGCGGACTGGCGGTCGGAGCGGAAGTTGTACGCCTTGAAGAACTCGATCAGGACCAGAGACACGAAGGTCATCGTCATGGCTTCCTTCTCGTCCCGTCCTGAATGAATTGCCCATGAAAACAAGCATATGTTGATCAGCGTGGACCAGATGCCCCCCACCAACATCAGGGAGACGACAGGACGCGTGAAGATGCCCGTGCGCGGGTTTCGCGGCTTGCGCCGCATGAGGTCAGTCTCCGGAGGATCAACCGCCAGGGCGAGCGCCGGGAGTCCGTCCGTAGCCAGGTTGACGTAGAGGATCTGGACCGCGCTCAGAGGCAGGGGCATACCCATGAGCGAGGTGCCGGCCATCAGGCCGATCTCGCCGATATTGGCCGAAAGCAAATACATGAGGTACTTCTTGATATTGCCGAAGATCCCGCGGCCTTCCTCGACGGCCGCGACGATGGAAGCGAAGTTGTCGTCGGTGAGTGTCATGGCGGCGGCTTCTTTTGTCACGTCCGTGCCGGTGATTCCCATCGCGATGCCGATATCCGCCTTCTTCAACGCCGGCGCGTCGTTGACGCCATCGCCGGTCATGGCGACGATGTGGCCCAGCTTCTGGAACGCGGTCACGGTACTCAGCTTGTGCTCGGGGGACACG
>JADLCA010000555.1 GCA_020847495.1 Candidatus Hydrogenedentota bacterium
CCATTGTCCTGCTTTATCTCGAGAGTCTGAAGGCGGCCCGCATCTCCAGAACGACCATCATCGATCATATGCTCTCGATGGCGGTCTTCATCGCGTTTCTGATCGAGATGATCGTCGCCAAGGGCGCCGGCACGGCGACCTTTATGCTGCTGACGCTCATCTCGCTGATCGACGTCATCGCGGGTTTCACGATCAGCATCGCCACGGCGCGCCGGGATTTTGCGGTCGGCGGCGACGGGATTGCGTGAGCGTTTGCAGGTCCGTTTCCGTACTATAATCTCTGTGGGAACGGGAAGCAGGGGGGAATGCCATGGACGATGCAAACGCGAAGACCAGACGCGTGGTGGCGGCGCTCGAAAACCGTGAGGGCGACCGCGTACCCGTGGGGGAGTTCTTCTGGACCAATTTCGTGCGGCGCGCGCGGCAGGAGCTGGCGGGCGGCGGCGACTTCGATCCCTACGCGTATTGGGATCTCGACCTCATCGTGATCAACCCCAACATGGACCCGCACATCAAGCCGGTCCAAGTGGTCGAGGACACGCCGGAGCGCAGGGTGGTGCGGACGGGTTTCGAGGCGACCATCGAACTCAAGGGCGACTATCCCATGCCGCGCTACCTCGAGTTCGACACCGAGTCTTACGAGGACATGGAATCCTTCGTGTTCGACGACCCCCATGACCCGCGGCGCTACTTCGAGAAGATCGACGATCAGATCAATGCCGTCGGCGACGCGTTGAACCTCGGCTTTCCCTCGTACATCGAGCGCGTGAAGGCGGCCGCCCGCGACCGCTGCGTGTTTGGCAGCGTATGCGAACCGCATGAGATGATCTGGCGCATCATGGGCACGGAGAACATCCTCTACAAACTCGGCGAGGATCCGGGGCGCATGGCGGGATTCATCGAACGCCTGGGTGAATTTCTCGCGGGGATCGCCGAAGCGCAGATCAAGGCCGCGCAGGGCCTGCTTACGGGGATGTATATCTGGGGCGACATCGCGTATGACCGCGGCATGTTCTTCTCGCCCGATTACTGGCGCGCGGTGTACAAGCCGCAACTGCGGCGCATCTGCGACATCATCCACGGGGCGGGCCTCAAGACGGTCTACCACGGTTGCGGCAACGCTTCGGCGGTATACGAAGATATGATTGAGGCGGGCGTGGACGCCTACAACCCGATGGAGGCCAAGGCGGGTCTCGACGTGGTGGACCTGAAGCGGCGCTTCGGCAAGCGCTGGGCGTTCAACGGCAACCTCGACGTGCGTGTGCTCGCCACCAACGACCGCGACATCATACGGCGGGAAGTATTGACCAAACTCAACGCGGCCAAGGGCGGAGGCTACATCATGCAGTCCGATCATTCGGTGCCCGACAACGTGGACCCCGCCAGCTACGACTACGCGCGTGAACTCATCCGCGAATACGGGAAGTACCCTCTGGAACTCGGGGAATTCGATCTCGACATGCAGTAACCGCGGCCGTGGAGACCCGGATCGCGGAAGGAGGCAATGTGTCATGACCAGCAAAGAACGCATGCTCCGCGCCCTCGCCAAGGAGAAGCCGGACCGCCTGCCGGTGTCGGTGCACCAATGGCAGGGGTTTCACCTGGACACCTACCTGGATGGGATCGATGCGCTGGATGCGTTTCAACGCTTTGGCATGGATGCGCAGATCCAGTACTTCCAGGAGATGGGCCAGTTTTGGCTGGTGAATGCCGACTTCGAAAAGGCCTCGACCAAGGACTGGCGCGACGAGGTCACGGTCATCAGCAGCGACCCCGACAACCGGATCGCGCATCACACGATCCACACGCCGGGCGGCACGCTGACCTACAAGACCGCTGGCGACCGGAAGACAACGTGGATCACCGAATACCTCATCAAACGCGACGAGGACCTGGACCTGATCCGGAAGTACATGCCGGTGCCCGCGCTGAATCCCGGGCCGGTCGCGAAAGAGTATGACCGCATCGGCGACCGCGGAATTCTCCGCGGGTTCGTGTGGGGCGACCAGGCCGGTTGCTGGCAACACGCCTGCTGTCTATTCGACGTGACGGAACTCATTTTTCGCTGTCTTTCGCAGCCAGACTGGGTGCACGAGTTTCTCTCGATCCTGCTGGAGAAGAAGCTGCAATTCGTGGAGTCGTTGGAAGGCGCCCGTTTCGACCTGATCGAGACGGGCGGAGGCGCCTCGTCGTCAACGGTCATCTCGCCGGACTTGCATAGGGAGTTCTGTCTTCCGTACGACCGGAAGCTGCACGACGCGTTGCACGAACTCGGCTTCATCATCACGTACCACACCTGCGGCGGCACGCTGGGGATCGAGGAGTGCATCGTTCAAAACGGGTGCGACGCGTCGGAAACGCTGGCGCCGGTCAGCATCGGCGGCAACCAGGAGCCGTGGGAGTTCAAAGCCAAGGTGGGCAACCGCATCGCGCTCATCGGCGGGATGGACCAGTTCAGCGTCCTTTCAGAAAGCAACAGCACGATTATCCGCGCGAAGGTGCACGAGTTGTTCGCGAAGGTTGGTTACGAGGGAGGCTACATCTGTTCCCTGGCGGACCACTTTTTCGACACCGCGCCCGCGAAGTTGCAGGCCTACGCCGACGCCGCCCGCGAGTGCGTGTATTGAAGAGACGGACGGACACGGACCGAATGGGACACAGGCGAGGGCGCCTGTGCCACACGTCCTTCTCCAATCGAAGAACTATTTCCGATTCTTCATGTCTTGGGGCAAACCAAAGACAACGGAAAAGAACTAGAGCCCAAGACCGGGCAAGCGTGTGTGGGACAGTCACGCGGCGGCGTGACTGTCTCTTATTCCGCAAGCCGGTTTGGGCTGTCGGCCCGCTGTGTCGCATAATGCGGGGCGGACGATGTGGCGATTCAGTGTGGAGGTGCTTATGGGGCTTGCGCGATTCCTGAAAACGGTGGTGCTCGTATTGGCCTTGCTTGGCGTGGCGAATGCGGACGCGCCCGGCGTGAAGGTGTGGGAAGACACAATCAGCATCCCCACGTATCCCATCTACGCGGACGATGTGAATCCGAAGTTCTATGAACTCGAAGGGTCCATCGTCTATCCCTACTCGATGCAGGATCATCTCTCCACCGTGAAGGAAGAGCGGGTCTACCGCGCCCTCTTCCTCGAAAACGAGTACCTCAAGGTGACGTGCCTTCCCCAGATCGGCGGGCGCATCCATTCGGTGCTCGACAAGACGCGCGGCGAAGAGATGTTTCATCTGAACCGCGTGATCAAGCCCGGCCTGATTGCCATGCGCGGGGCGTGGCCCTCGGGCGGCGTCGAATGGAACCGCGGCCCACAGGGCCACACCGTCACAAGCTTTTCGCCGGTCAACGTGGTTCCGCAGGTCCGCCCGGATGGATCGGCCTCGCTGGTCATCGGGTACACCGAGCACAATTTCCGCACGCGCTGGAATGTGAGGCTCACGCTTCACCCCGGCAAGGCCTACCTCGATGAGGAGATCCGGATTTACAACCCCACCGACGGCACGCACAGCTACTACTTCTGGAACAACACGGCGTTTCCGTTTGTGCGCGGCACGCGTTTCATCTACCCCATGACGCTCGGCACGGATCACGGCGGCACGAACTTCTTTTCCTGGCCCATGCACGAGGGCCGCGACATGACCTACCTGCGCAATTACGACGGGCCCACATCAGTGTTTGCGTATCAATGCGCCTTCGATTTCTTCGGCGCCTACGACGTGGACCGCGACCGCGGCATCGTGCAGTACGGCAATCATGAAATCATCACGGGCAAGAAGGCCTGGACGTGGGGTGGCTCGGGAGACGGGCTTGCGAGTCAGGCCGCGCTTACCGACGAAGACGGGCCCTACATCGAAGTGCAGAGCGGCCCCCTGGCGACGCAGGCGGACTACGGCTTGCTCGGCCCGCACCAGGATATCGCCTGGCGCGAATGGTGGTATCCGGTCCACGGCCTGGGCGACGGCTTCGAATACGCCACGCGCGATGTAGCCATCCAAACCTACCGGAGCGGCGAGGGCAGCGCTGCGAGCGTGGAGCTCCGCCTCCTGGCGACGGGCCGCTTCCCGGACGCGACGTGTCAGGTATCCCGTGATGGCGCGCCGCTGCTGAACAAGCAACTGGATTTGGCGCCCGACAAGGCGGAGATACTGATCGCGGCGGGCGCGGGCACGGGGCCGGTGAACATCGCGGTCGTCGACAGCGAAGGCAATACCCTGGCGGCGTATACCTCGCCGTTGCCCATTCCACAAAGGACCATTCCCGAGCTTCCGGAGAAGGCCGAGCCGCAGGCGGCGGAAGAGGCCTTTCTGAAAGGCGTGACGAGCGAAGAGCAGATCCAACGCGTGGAGACGCGCAAGGCATACGAACAGTCGCTCGCGATGGATCCGGCTTTTGTGCCCGCGCTGCGGGGCCTCGCCGGGCTGGACCTCGAAGCCGGCCTGTACGACGCCGCGGCGGAGCACCTGGAGAAAGCCCTTGCGCGCAACCCCAGGGACGGCTGGTCGTGGTATTACCTCGGTGTGGCGCGCCTGGGCCAGAACCGTCTCGATGATGCCGCTCACTGCGGTTATCGCGCGTCGGCGTTTCTCGATCGCCCCGCGCTGGGATATGACCTCGCCGGACGCGCGCACATGCGGTTGGGCAAGTTCGGGGAAGCGGTGGCCGCGCTCGAAGAGGCCGTGCGCCGCGAACCGGGCGACTCACGCACCGTGGATCACTGGCTGGCGGCGCTTCACGCCACGGGCCAGCGGGAGGCCATGCTGAAGGAGACGGCGGAGCTGCATGCCGCTGACCCGCTCGACATGGTTCCGGCCGCATTGGTGGCCATGCAGGACACGAACTACCTGGAGGAATTCGTGGACGACATGAAGCAGACCGCCGGTGTCTACGACTTCGAGATGATCGAGCTGGCCCTCTTCCTGAATGACCTGGGACTCACGAAGGAGGCGCTTCAACTCCTGGATGCCGCGTATGAAACCGCGGTGCCGGCTATGGACCAGGTACTCTATGTGCGTCCCCCCATCGACCTGCGCGAGCGGCCACTGCCTTGGTACCTGATGGCGTGGCTCGCGGAGCAGCTCGGCCAGAGCAAAGAGGAAGCCCGGTACCGGGCCAAGGCGCGCGCCGTGCAGGTGGACTACGCGTTTCCATCGCATGTCGAGTTCGTGGACGTGCTGGGCCACGCCATTGCCAAAGACCCGGCTGACGCGCGCGCGCATCTTTTCCTGGGCAATGCGCTCGCCGGCCTCGGCCGGATCGATGAAGCGGTGGCCGCGTGGGAGAACGCGGCGGCCCTGCCTGACGCTCCGAGCGTCGTGTATCGCAATCTGGGGATGCACGCGTGGAAATCCGCGAGGGACCTGAGCAAAGCATCCGAACTGTACCGGAAGGCAATCGCGGTGCGGCCCGCCGATCAGGTGCTGCACAAGGACTTGGCAAACATCCTCATTGAACAGCAGAAGCAGGAGGAGGCGATCGCGTTGCTCGAGGGTATGCCGCTCGAGACGCCGCGCCGGGGCGATGTCATGGTACTCCTGGCGGGCGCCTACAATGGCGTCAAGCGCTACGACGACACGTTGATGCTGCTCGATTCAGGCCAGTTTTCGAACTGGGAAAACAACAGCGAATCCTGGCGCGTCTGGTCGCGTGCGCACCTTGAGCGGGGCAAGCTGCGGCTTGAGGCGGGCGCCCACGCGGAAGCGCTTGCCGACTTCGAGGCGGCGCTGACGTATCCCGAGAACTTGGGCGTGGGACGTCCCGCGCGTCCGGAAGAGGCGGAATCGCTGTATTGGAAAGGCAAGGCCTTGGCAGCGTTGGGCAAGATGGACGAGGCGCGCGCAACATGGAAACTGGGCGGCGAAGGCAAGGAAGGCTCCGCCACCCAGGGTGAATTCGTCAAGAAATGCCAGGAGGCCGCCGCGCAGTAGCGGCTGGCTTTCGCTCAGTTCTTCTTTCCCCCATAGACGAACTTGGACAGCCAGTCGATGGCGCCGGGGCATTCCTGCCACGCCTCGCTGAAACTCTCGATGGCCACGAACGCGCAGTGACCTTCCATGGAAGAGAAGTCGAGGTCATCCAGCGTGTCCGGATTGAGCAGGCAGCTCGCAACCAGCGGAGCATCCTCGATGGCGTCCTCCAATTCTCTTCTGGCGGCCTTGGCGCCGAGGACTGCGTACTGCACAAGGGCGTTTGCCCACGCGAGGGCCGGGTCCTCATCTTCCTGGTACTGGTCTATCAGCGCGCGCGCCTGGTGATACTCCCTGTTGAGCAGCAACAACCCGATGAGGCCGTAGTGGGCGCCGGAGAAATCGTCGGAATCGAGTTCGAGCATCTTTTGATAGACGCGAGTGGCCTCTTCCAGTTCGCCTGTGAGGCGG
>JADLCA010000556.1 GCA_020847495.1 Candidatus Hydrogenedentota bacterium
AGTTGGCTTCCACCCAAGGGCTGCCAACCAGGTTGCTCGACGGGCAGACCAGGATGGTCCGGTCCGTCAGGTATTCCGGGTAGATCTGCTGGTAGTCCAACTCCTTCTCGGAGTCCACCAGCCTCTGGGCCGTTGTGCCGTCCCATGCCTTATGGTATGCCTGCGAGGTGCCCGGGTATGCATCTTTGTTCTCATTAGAGAACATCTTGAAGATGATTCCCATTTGCTTCAAGTTGCTCTGACAGCTTGCACGTCTGGCCGCTTCGCGGGCGCGGGCAAGCGCCGGAAGCAGAATCGCGGCCAGGATGCCGATGATGGCGATCACCACCAGCAGCTCAATTAAGGTAAACCCCTGACGTTTCATCGGTTGCTCTCCATTGTTGAAAGATGTTGAATGAATGCCCAACATTGCCCATTCCTGATTCGGCTTCCCTTCGTAGCCCGCATTCATGGCGCGCGAACGTTCCCCTTGGTCGCGCCAAGGCTGCGCGTGCGGTCCCTCCCTTCTCTTGCGCAGGAATGCCCGAACGGAAATCAAGGAATGCGACCCGGCCCGGATGTCTACCCCCCCCACCAAGCTCGCCCGTGAGCTGCATCTGCCTGAATCATCCAAGCCAGATGGTCAGCGTCGAAAGTCCAGCACTCTGTGTGGACGAGTTATCCTCACGAGCGAGGCCGTGCCCACTGGTAGACCATGTCTCGCCGCCCGTAACGAGGCAGGCAGTAAGATATGCGGACCAGATACGCATTCTACGAAGGTCTGACATCAAGGAGATGTAGGAGAAAATCGGTATTCTCTGTGGGGAATTCTCCCACACGCGTTCCGTTTGGACGGGGGTGGCGTATGGGCAATGCCATTCGGGGGGGCTGAAGCAACCCGACAACGCGTATCGGGTTGCTCCCGCCGGTGAAGCATGGGGCTTGTACATCGGACGGATCGGACCGATCCGTCTGGTCCGTCGGATTCAAGACACAGACGCCCTCGCCTGTGTCTTCTCTGGATGCAGACCGGCCCGGGCCCCCGCGCTCAGAAGCCGTCGAAGGGTTTTCCGTAGCGGCCCAGGGTGCGAGCACTATCCACAGTGAAGGGGAAGCGGTTCGATGGGTAGCGCAGGAATTCTACGTGGCCGTCCAGATACATGACATTGCCGCCGCCGGGCACGTGGGAAAAGTCGATAACTTTCGTGGTGGCGTGGTCCCACATCAAGGGGACCCGGCTCGCAGCCATGGACGAACCAGACGGCCCGTTGATATCGGTAATCAGGAAGCGCTCGACGCCGTGCTTGAGACGGTACAGCGTGTCGCCGCCGGCGGCCTGCGTGCCCGCATAGGTGCTGGAAACAGTGAAGTTCTCGTCGCTCGCGGCGCCGTTGCTTGAAACATTCTCCTGCGCCAGCTCGCCCCAGGGTGTGTTCAGGAACTCGGGCTCTTCATGGCGCCCATTGATTCCCGTGCCCACGGTGCCCTCGAGCGGACCCAGGATGTTCTTATCCTCGAGGATCATCCAGCCCGTGTAGTGGTAGGGTTCCTGGCCGATCTCGGTAGGTTCGAGCACACCGTCCTTGTCGCCCTTCTCGCCGTCGTAGCGCGCGATGGGATCGGGGCTTGCCCCCCACGAAGGGCACCAGATGACGTTGTAGTCGTTGATGTATTCGGGGATCATCTCCGGCCCGTCGAACATCATCTCCGGACTCAACCCGCCGTGCACGTTGAAGGTCTGCCGGTGCGGGAGGCGCTCCTGGTGCTCGTCCGCGTACATGTGCAGCGCGAGGCCGAGCTGTTTCAGGTTGCTTTGGCACGCCGCGCGCCGGGCCGCTTCGCGCGCACGGGCCAGCGCAGGCAGCAGAATCGCCGCCAGGATGCCGAGAATGGCGATAACCACCAACAGTTCGATCAGCGTGAAACCACGCCGAATCACCGCTCTTCTTTTCATAGCAATATCCACCCCCAAGCCGCCGCTCACGGCTGCTTGAATATGGTCCGTCCCTGGTCATCGTTATACCACAGTGTGGCACCCTCGTTTCCAGCTTTGACAAAGAAGCGCCCCCGGTCCTCGGCATCCCGGAGGTTGATGAGCGGTTCGTTGGCGCTGATCTGGAGGTAGAGGCGGCCCTTGCCAGCGCCGTCGCGCAGGGCAATCAGGGGTTCCTGCTCATCCACCTGGACGAACAGCCGCGGCTGCCCCGCCTTGTCGCGCAGGTTGATCATGGCTGTGCCGTCCGGGAGGATACCGGTCCACAGGCGCGCCTGCCCCCCGGCGTCCGAGAAACTAAGCCGGACACTGCCGTCGTCCTCGATGCCGAAGCGGCCCCGCACCGCGCCGGAGGCGTCCACGAGACGAAACTCGCGGGCCTCCATATCGCTGGAGGCCGCCGAGACCGGCTCTCCCAAGAGCCGGGATCCCGCCATCCCGCTGAGGGCGCTCACGACGACCATGGTGGCAAGAAGCAGTGCGTACTGAAGTCTGGTCATGGAACATCTCCCTCGTCAGGCGAATCTGGTTGGCCTCGATGGTAGATCAGCGCTGGAGAAAAAGAAAAACCGGAGGATAGGACCTCCGGTTCGCTTGTTTCGGGGAATATGAAGGCACCTATTCGGCGCTTGAGATGTAAGGGGTTGCCTGAACGTCGGTTACGTTGAACCGCTCAATGCCTTTTGGAGTTTGCAGCGTCCCAGTCTCGTCGGGAGTCAGGGTTCCGCTGGCAGAAGCCTCGGACCCCTCGGCGATGCCGTTCGGCCCGTTGAAGGCCATTACGGCGAAAACCGCCACAATCAAGGCCAAGGCGATGCTGGCCGCCAATCCGAAAATCTCTCGTGCACGCGATGGTTTCATGGTACTGCCGCCTCAGCTAGCAGCGGGGGACTCGCCCCTGCCGCCGGTGTTGTACCCTCGGGCGCCCATCCAAGCGCCCGTTCTTCTCGTCGCCCCATTAGACGGGAAGATCGCTTACCTTATTCACTATACCCGATTTTCACCCGGGATGAAAGAGCGGCTCTGAGGGAAGGCTCGGTCCGCAGATGCCGGAGATTGGAGGACGAAACATCAAGGCATGGCAAGCGCGTGTGGCACAGGCGCCCTCGCCTGTGTCTTGATCCTCCTCGATGTCTTTGTGATACACTCTGGGTCCTCGGGCAAGCCAGTGCTTTGGAGAGACGAAAGGTACCTCAATCCCGGGCAAGCGTGTGTGAGACCGTTACGCTCCGCGTGACTGGCTTCCCCTTGGGTACTGACATTCACGTGCCCACCCAAGACACCAGCCATATTGTGACGTGAGAATTGCCGACTATTATTGAAATGAAGAAGGCTATGAGTATCCAAAACACAATGGAAAGAAGTGTTCGCCCGGTACACCCCGGCGAAATGCTCCGGGAGGATTTTCTGCCGGATTACGGCCTCACGGTAAGCAGGCTGGCGGACGCGTTGGGAGTGTCGCGCCAATCGGTCAACGAATTGCTGCGCGAACGCCGGGCAGTGAGCCCCGAGATGGCAGTACGCCTCGCGCTCGTTTTCGGCAACAGCTCCCAATTCTGGTTGAACGCGCAGAACGCCGTGGACCTCTGGGATGCCTCGCGGAAGCTCAAGGACGCAGCCAAGCGAATTCGCCCGATAAAGGCGCTGTAGTAGGGCCGTTCAGGAAACGGATCCGGCCATGGCTAAGACGGTAACGACTCGTTACGATGTGGCCGAACACCTTCGCACACCGGAGGAAATGGCGGCGTACCTGGAAGCGTGTCTTGAAGACGCGAACGGCGACGCGGCGTTCATTGCGAAGGCCTTGGGAGACATCGCGCGCGCCAAAGGAATGTCGCAGGTCGCGCGCGACGCCGGCCTGTCGCGGGAGAGCCTTTACAAGGCGCTTTCCGGCGATCGCACTCCCGGATTCGACACGATACTCAAGGTCATCGCAGCGTTAGGCCTGAAGTTGCACGCGCTACCCGCTCGCGACAGTGTCAGGGGGCCTGCGCTACATTCGAGCTAGTTCCTAGTGGTGAGAGGGGGTGCGGCATCGCCCCGTTAGCGTCTGCGCAGCAGACGCGGGGCGCCGCGGCGGCGGGTGCCGCCGGTGGAAGCCTTCTTTTCTTCCGGGGGGGTGTAGAGGGAGAGGACGGGCACGGCCTTTTCCCATTCGGAGCGGGGGAGGCGGCCAGTTATGGGGGGCCTGAGTTGTCAGAAGACCAATGAGTCAATTCGTTGACAGAATGAGCCAAAACGTACTACACTGTCGTAGAATTGCGCAGTATCAGAGTGGGGGCCTGTCGTTTTTCGATGGTATCTGCGACTTGATGACAAGAGGAGGCGCACCATGTGTAGGGGTATCATGTCGAGACTCATGATCGCGTCGGTGATGGCACTGTCTTGCGTTGGTTGCCCAAGCCCCAGGATTGATCATCCAATTGTCGGTGAATGGATTCTTTCGACGGATAAGGGTGATGTACCTCACACATTCTACAGCAGCGGCAAATACTCCACCTTAGCCGCCGATGCGGTTACGCTTGTGTGGGGCGAGTTCTCTGTAGACGACGCAGGAGTTGTTCATACTCACTACTATGCCTCCGGGAACGTTGCCGAAGGTCTTGTCACAATTACGCTGCAAATGGACATCGAAGTCAACGGGGATACGTTGACCGGAACCTCAAGTGGTCGCGTATGTACGAACGGCGTGTGCGAAGACAAAGACGGTGATTTCACCGGCTATCGAATTGGTACCAAGTCCCTCCCGAGCGTGGAGACCCTCTCGCCTATGCTGAATCTATGAGCGCTGGCTAAACGGCCGAATTGTTCAAGACGCTTCAGTTCCTAGCGAAAGGCGCGCCAATGCAAGAGCAAATAGACTGGTTCTGGAATGAGTTTCGGCAAGCGCATCCGTCCCTTCACAGTCCGAGCGCAGAATCGATATGTCAATGCGGCACTGAGGCGCTTATAGAGGCTTCGTCTGACCCAGAGTTGATGCGTGCAATGTTCCTATTCATGGTTTCTGTTGACCAGGTCGTGCGTGCTCACTTGTTGCCTAACGCCTACAGAGATTTTCACCAGGCTTTCAGGTTTCCGGAGATCGACTCCCACGTGGGGGAACTGTACGTTGCCCCAGATTGGGTAATTTACGAGTATCACGGTTACCACGAAAAGATGAATTGGGTACGCTCCGCCCAGTTCGGAGTAGTCCTATTGAATTCAGTTCGGGCATGGATGCTCTCGAATGACGAGACCAGAGGAACTTGGAAAGTCATCGCGCGCGATCTAGCTTGGCTCGCTGACCGTTTTCGGTCGCATGATTCGGAATCTGCAGA
>JADLCA010000557.1 GCA_020847495.1 Candidatus Hydrogenedentota bacterium
GGAATCGGGAGCACGGTACTCCAATGATGCCGGGTGAACAATCGGGTTCACCGGGCAAGTGGGGGAAACTGTCTCCGTCACGGGAGGGGTTCGGGTCCGTTCCATTCAGGGCGGATGGTCAGCACCGGGCATTTGGCCAGCCTCACCACCTTCTCGGCCACACTCCCAAACAACACATGCCCCAGACCCGAACGTCCGTGCGTGGGGATGATCACCAGGTCCACATGATGTTCGTCCGCGTAATGGCATATCTCGCGATGCGGTATGCCGGTCCTTGAGACGGCCTCCACGGAGACCCCTTCGATTTCTTTCACCATGCGATCCAAGGCCTGCCGCGCGGCGATTTCCATTTCCGGGCCCACGGCCACGACGGAATCGGGCATGAACTCGGGGAGCATGACTGGGATTTCCGTGGCGTGGAGCAGGGTCAAGGAGGCCGAGAACTGCCGGCACAGCGACACGGCAAACGGCATGGCTTTGTCCGCGAACGACGAGAAATCCGTCGGAAAGAGGACGCGTCTGATTTCTAGGGAGTGATCGTATTCCTTGACGAAATCGCGTTCCGGGTGCTTGATGGAGAGCACCGGCACGGGGCATTGACGCACCACTTTCTCCGCGACGCTCCCGAACACGATGTGATCGAAGCCGGAGCGTCCGTGCGTGGCCAGGACCACCAAGGTGCAACGCTTTTCCAGTGCCACGCGGAGGATTTCCGTGGAGGGGGCGCCGACGACGGTGTGTTGTTCCGCGCTGACACCGAGGTCGGCGGCCGCCTGAACGAGACTCGTGAGGCGGCTCGCGGCGTGTTCGCGCATGGATTCGAGGAGCGTGTCAGCCTCGGGGCGGGTCAACCACATGGCGTGGCCGCGCATCCCGGTCAGGACGGAATCGTCGATGACATGCAGGAAGTGGACCGCCCCGCCGTACTGGCGGGCAATGGAGACGGCATAGGTCATGGCGTGGTTGGAGTAGGGAGAGAAGTCGGTGGGAATCAGGATGTTGCTGTTCTTGAACATGGCAATCCCTTCTGCCCGGCCGCGGGCTTGTATGTCCATGCTAGCACGGAGTTTGGTTGCGCGCAAGTGGGGGGAAGAGCACGGACGGGCACGGACTTACACGGACGAACACGGACAAAGGAGGGGAAGGCTGAGCCAGGTCTCAGAAGATACCCGATGCGGAGGCACTCCCGGGAGACCGCCCCAGCGCCTGCGATTCATACGCAGAACGATTGATCCGATCCGTCCGGCCTGTCCAAGTGAATCCCCGGCCTGGCAGTTGAACTGGTTGTGCGATATTTGGTAACGTATTGCGCTGTTTGGATGGCTTACTCTTGACACTGAATGGAGATACGTGGAATGCCGAATACGAAGACGGCGAAAGCCCGAGACCTGACGAACGAACGGGATCGCCTCCGGAACATCGCTGTGAAGTCGCGCATGAAGACTTTTGTCAAGGAAGCGGCGACGGCACTTGACGCCAAGGATGCCGAGGCCATCAAGAAGACGCTTCCCAAGGCGTTGGCCGAGATCGACCGGGCCGCCAGCAAGGGCGTGATTCACGCCAATTCCGCCGCGCGCAAGAAGTCGACGTTGCAGCGCCGGGCCGCGGAACTGTCCCGCTAAGTCCATTTCCGTACTTGCGCGCGGCAGCCCTCAGGGCGCTTCGCGCCGCAGGCTCTTGATCAGTTCCAACAGGCGTCCTTCGGTATCGCTATACCGCAGGACGCCTTTCTTGTCGATCAGCACCGTCTGGGGGATGATCGTGACGTCGTACGCGTCGAAGGTGGCGGCCTCTTTGTCACGGGCGACCGGGTACTCGATGGCGTTGTCGATGAGATACTGCTCGATCTCGTGTTCCTCATTGCCTGTGTCGTGAATGCCGATGAGCGCCACGTCCTCCATGGCGCTGACGATGGGATACAGCGCGTTCAATTCGTCAAGGTGCGCCTTCCCCTCCTTGCTGATATCAAAACCTCCCCAGAAGCTGAGCAGCACGACTTTTCCCTTGAGACTCGCCAGTGTGGGAGTCAGCGGCTTTCCGTTTGTATCAAAGGGGACGTTGAGCCAGAGGTCGCAGGCCAGTTCGGAGGCGGGTTTCCCAACCAGGGCGGCCAGGTCCTTGTTGCGTGCTGTTGCCACATCGCGCGGGGTGAGATCGGGTTCGAAAGACGCAAGGTTGACCGTCAGGGGTTGGAGGTCAGCCAACGGTGCGGTCACGTCACTGCGGAGAAAGCGCCGCGGGTGTTCAATGCGGAATACGGCAAATGCTTCCCGCGGAACCCGTGCCAGACGCATGGAGAAACGACCCGCATCGTCCGAGAGTGTAAAGATAGGCGGGTCTGCCTGAGGGTACGAGACAAACGCGGACGGGACCGGCGCACCTTGCTCGTCCGTCACGGTGCCGGTAATCTCCGGCAACACGGCCAGGCGGATGGGCTCTTCCAGTGTGATGTCGCTCTTCCCCATTTTCACGTCGATGTCGGTGCCGCGGTCGGTCATGTACCCATCGGGCGCTTCCACGTGGATACGGCCTTCGCTTGCCGCGACGCGCAGCACGAAATCGCCTTTGCCGTCGGTCAGGGTTTGCTCGAAGATGATATCGTCGAAGACATACTGCACGTCGACGCCGCCGACCGGCTTATTGTCGGAACCGACAATCTCCCCGTGAATGGCGAAGGCCGGCGGCAGCTTCAGGTCGCACACCATCTCCGCGGATGCGGCCTGGAGGGTACCCGCGATGGGCGGGCACATGGCATAGCCGGGATGCTTCGCGGTGACGTTGTAGTCTCCAGGGGGAAGCATCGTCGGGTAGAAACCTTCGGCGTTGGTTGTGACTTCTTCCACCTCACGCAGGTTCTTGCGGTCGCCGCGGAACACGGAAACGCGCGCGTGCTCGAGCCCCTCCCCCGCTTCGTTTGTAACGCGACCGCGCAGCACGACGCCCGGATACATCTGGATCGGGATCTCGCGCTGCCCCACGGGGTAGTGGACGTGCTCGTCACAGAAGTTGCGGTGCCCCACGCGAAAGGCGAGATAGCCGCCCTTGGGCGCGTACGGAATGCTCATGCGGCCGTCCGCGTCGCTACGGACCGAGGGAAACCCGAGCCGCGTCAGATCGTCAACAGCCACATTGAAAGCATCGTTCACGAGCATGGTTTCGATGCGCGCGCCTTCCACGGGTTCGGGGGGCAATTCCTGCTTCGTTTCGGGGTTCTTCGCACGGCTGATAAGGCGCAGCGTGAAAACACCGGGTTCACCAAGCGCGATCGCGATTTCGGCGGAACCTACAACCTTGGCGGCGCGTCCTCCAACCGCGTAGCCTTCTTTCCAAGCCACGATTTCGACGGGGCCAACCGACACATCGTTGAACCGGAATTGCCCTTCGGCGTCCGTTTCGGTGCGGTGCGGCATGCGGTCCTGCACGAGCCAAACGGAGGCCCCGGCGACGGGTTTCGCCTGAAGATCGACGACGATGCCGGACACGTCATATGCGTAGGCGGTCGTGGCGGCCACTATGAGGGCGATGGCCATACGGTGTGTTGCGATCATCGTGGGTTCAGCCTTCCGCACCGATGGTTGCGAGGGCGGACAAAGGCGGGAACCCCCACGTCTCCAGCACGACAGTGCCTTTCGCATCCAGCACGTACGTGGACGCGGTTCCGGGGGCGGACCCTTGGAGGACAAGCACGGATTCGTCCGTTACGCTGACGGGGCCGTCACAGACAAGCACGCACTGGAAGCGGGCCGCCTGCGGCGCCTTGCTCGCCGTGGCGAGCATCTGGAGCGCCATAGCCGCCTCGGAGGCGGGGGCATAGAGGACAATGCTGGGACGGGCCGCGCTCTCAGAGGTCTTCGCCTGTCCATTCTTCCAGTTCAGCTTCTCCCCAAGGAGCGATTTGCCTGTTGCTTTGCGGGGACTCTTGGTCTCCGCGGGAATCACGACCCTGCCCAAGCCGGCGGAAGCGTCCGCGTCGAGGTTGAAATTCTTGGAGCGCCCGTACGTTTCGCCCCCTGTGGACGCGATGCACACCATGGGCACATAGGGCACAACAGCATTCCACGTGAACAGGCCGTCCTTGCTGGCGACCGTGCGCCAGAGCGGCAGCGGCTCGTCATCCGCATCTTCCTGGAAGAGCGCTCCCACGGTCGCCCCGGGTAAAGACTTGCCGGAAGAACTGACAATGGTCCCCGAGACCTTCGCGAGCGGCAGCAGTTGGACGCGGGCATCGGCGGCCCGGTCGGTGCCGAGTGAGAAGAGGGCGCCGAGATTGCTCGTGGGGTGCTCGGCCATGCCGACTATTTTGCCAGCCTTCGGCAACGAGGCCACATCGAAGATCACGGTTCCATCCGGTCCGGAGACATAGCAGCCGTATTGGCCGGGGCGGATGATGCGCACGAGCGCGCCTTGCACGGGCGCTTCCGCCTCGTCGATGACTTGCAGGCGGAAAGCCGGGAGCTTGACCAGCCAGAAGGTGGGGAGTGAAACTTCTCCGCCCTGCTGCACCTGTAGGGTCAGATAGGGCCGCTCAGGCTGGGCATATCCCGGGGCGGCTTCCACGCGCACGATGTTCTCGCCCTCAGCGCCGATGAATTCATAGCCGCCTGTGGAACCGGTGGTCACTGCCGCGACGGGACTCCCGAACGCCACGAGCGAGAGCCGGGCTCCGGGGATAGGGGCCTTGGTTTCGGCGTCACGGACGTCGCCGACGAGCCTGGCAGTGCCCGCGACGCGAAGCGT
Source organism: Candidatus Hydrogenedentota bacterium (assembly GCA_020847495.1). Classification (GTDB taxonomy): domain Bacteria; phylum Hydrogenedentota; class Hydrogenedentia; order Hydrogenedentales; family SLHB01; genus JAHDWY01. Next base: position 4,738 of record JADLCA010000557.1, read on the forward strand.
CACCCGCTGGGAAGGCTCGCGTCCCGTGATGGTGAGTTTCTCCCAACCGGGACTGCGCAGTTCAACGCTGGCCGCCTGGTAGAGATAGTAGCCCGGGTTGAGCCTGATCGAGAAGGAGCCGGAAAGGTCCGTCTTGGTGATGGCGGTGTCGTGAGGAGGAGTGGCGCTCCTCAGGATTATGGCGGCGTTGGCGACGGCGCGCTCGCCATCACGCGAGAGCACGGTTCCCTGCACGAGCACTCCCGGGCTGAGTTGGATGCGCACATCTTTGCTGCCGACGGTGACGTCTTGGATTCCTGCTTGGGCGTGTGCGGTATGGCCCACCTTGAGGGCGATTTTGCCGCCTTGGGGCAGACGCCCGACCGTGAAGCGCCCTTCGGAATCGGAGGCGGGTTCCTCGAAGCCACGCGCACCCAGCTTGGCAAAGGGAATGCCGACGGGTGACTCGCCCATCAGGAGGACGCGCGTCACCCGGGCGCCGCTGACGGGTTCTCCTTTCATGTCGGTGACTTTGCCGGAGACGCGGTCTTCCGGCTGGAGCACAATGCGCAGGCCGGTGGCGTCGTCGTGCACGGCAATATTCTTGCTGAGCCCTCCGAACGCGTATCCATCCGCGATGGCGAAGATGCCGACGAGGCCATAGGAAGCGGCGTCGAACGCAAAGGTACCGTCCGTTCCCGATTGGGTTTCCGAGAGAGTCCCTCCCAGTCCGGGCTCAAGAAACACGCGGGCGCCAGCGATAGGTTGTCCCCCGGAGCCAGTAACCGTGCCCGACACGACGGCTGCTGCCGGGGTCAAGGCGGCAATCAGGACGGCGATAGCGCAAAGATTCACAGAGATTCTCCTTGTATGGCGAAATCAGTCCAGGCTGCGCGCGCGCAACGCGTGAAACCGGCAGAGTCCGTCAACGGCGCGAACTCCCGCGTGCCCGGGTGTGTTGAGAAAGGCATCCTTTGCGACGAACAACTGCTCTCCCTCGTAAGCAACCGCAATCTTATCGGCGGCGACACGGGCGCGCAAGCTGTGGCGTGCGTTGGGCTCGACAGCGAACACGTGATTCTCGACGGCCATCCAACCAAACCGGTCAAGACGCCACAAAGTAACGCCTTTGGCGTGGAGCGCCAGCACGCACATCGACTGGATCGTCCCCTCCACCACCGTCGCCCCGAAGACGAGGCCCGGGGCGCCCTTTCCGGAAAACTCGAGTTCCGCTTCGATGTCCAGGTCCGCGGCCTGAAAGTCCGGCAGCAAGGAAACACACGGTTCAGGGGCAGCGCCGTTGACGAGCACGCCTTCCTCCACGCGCAATATCCCTTGCTTCGGAGCGAACACCTCGGGCGCTGGCGCCAGGGAGGCCAAGCTGGTGTCCGGGGCGTCAATGGGGGGCGTCGCACAGCGCAATCCAGCAAGCGCGAGGAAGAAACCGAAGCATGCCGCGCGCCTGCCGCGCGCACGCACGCATCTTGTAAGCAGGTTCATGGTGTCCAATCCCCGAAAGTAATGAGCGAGTGGCGCTGTCGCCGCCATGCTACACGGAAGAACAAGGGCTTGTCACGAAGGAAGAATACCGCCTATATAGCTACTACACCTTCAGCATGAAGATAGGGTCCGATCTGAATTTGCCGCCTCGGTCAGAGCGCGTTTGAGACAGAAACCGCAGACCGCGGATCCCCACGCGGAATATTCTTTTGACAGAGGGGTCCTAGCAACGTAGAATCTACTCACGTGTCAGGGAGACTAGCAACGTGTATCTGGTTCGTATCGCTCAACTTGAACCTGGACAGCGGCTGGCGAAAGCGGTCACCAACGCCAACGGGGCCGTGTTGTGTCCTGCAGGATTCGAGTTGACAGAAAGTGCCATCGCGCGTTTGAGAAACGCAGGGGTTGAGTCGGTAGTTCTTGAGGGTGGCAGTTCAAACGCCGACGCTATCAAGGAGCGGATAGGCGCTTTGGACGCCCGCTTCGAGGGCGTCACTGATCCGGCGATGATTCGTATCAAGGAGACCGTGGAGAATCGCCTGCGTTCCATGTTGCCTCGCGAGGAATCCTAACCACTGGTGCTCGTGTTCGCACGCGCGGCGCCTCTTGGAGAGAACACCTGTGAGCAAGAGGAGTTTGGGGTGATTGCGCGGATTCAGCGCGCGCGGGTAACTGTCCAGTATTTCGTAAGTGCGTGCCATGCCAAGCAGCATGAGGTGTCAGCCGGTGTCAATTTCACAGAATGACCTGGAGAGACGGGTCGTCGAGATGGCGAACCTTCCGACTCTACCGGGAATCCTCCTCAAGATCGTGAACATGACGGAGGGACCGGAATCCGGAGCGGCGGAAGTGGCGACCTTGATCGCAACCGACCAAGTCTTGTCCGCGAAAGTGCTGCGCCTCGTCAATTCGCCCATCTATGGGTTTCCGGGCCGGATCTCCTCGATTACACATGCCGTCGTATTGCTGGGGTTCAACGTTGTGAAGGGCCTTGTCCTGGGCACCGCCGTGTTTGACACGATCGGAAGCGAAGGCCGGGCCCTGTGGAACCACAGTCTGGGGTGCGCCGTCATCAGCCGGCACCTTGCCACGGTTGCAAAGGTCCCGGATCCCGAAGAGGTGATGATTGCGGGCCTCTTGCATGACCTCGGAAAGGTGGCGTTGGCATACGTGGCGCCGGGACATTACGCCCAGGCAGTCATGGAATCGCGCAAGAAAGGCTGTCACATCGGAGAAGTGGAGCGCGAGGTATTCGGCGTGACCCACTCCCGCGTAGGTGGTTGGCTCTGCAATGAATGGCACTTCCCCGCCCGTTTGTCCGATCCGCTCATGTACCATCACAATCCTGAGCGCGCCAAGGCGGGCGCCGAGGTGGCGGCGGTGATCCATGTTTCGGACATCCTGGCGCGCTGCATGGGGTACGGCGATCCCGGCGACAACAGCATGCCGGCCCTGCAGAAAGGTATTCTCGAGAGCCTCGGCGTGACGATGGAGCAACTGGACACGGTCCTGCAGGATGCCGAACTGGATTACGTGGCAGGAGCATCAACTCTGGAAACCGACACAGCATGAGCACCCCCAGCAAATCGTTAGTACTGATTGCGGACCCGCGCACGGAATCGCGGGAAGCGCTTGGCCGGGTTCTCGAAGAGGCGGGCTATGAGGTACGTCTGGCTGCAGGCGCGGTGGAAACGCTCAAGAATTTCTATGCGGAGCCGCCGCATTGCATGGTCGTGCGCTACGAGATGGCCACGGACGGCGGTGCAAACCTCCTGTGCGAATTGAAGAGCGATAACGTGTACGGCCATCTGCCGGCGATTGTGCTGTTGAAGCCGGAGGAACTCGCGAGCGGCGTCGATTGGCTGGCCGTGCCGGCTGACGATTTCGTGGTCGACCCCATCCAGGGGGCGGACCTGGTGGCGCGAATCCAGCTCTGCTGGTCGCGCGCGCTTCGCGATGTGAATGCCAATCCGCTGACCGGACTCCCGGGCAACCTCCTCATCAGCCGCGAGGCGGAGCGCCGCCTGGCGTCGGGCATGCCGTTTGCCTTCGCGTATATGGACCTCGACGGCTTCAAGTCTTTCAATGACCGTTACGGATTCGCGCGAGGCGACGAGGTGCTGCGGATGACCGCGAGAATCCTCGTCAACACCGTGCGTGCGATTGACGGGCGTAACACCCATGTGGGCCATGTGGGCGGGGATGATTTCATCTTCATCACAAGTCCTGGGAAGATCGCCAAGGCGTGCGAGCAGATTAATGCCGCGTTTGACTCGATCGTGCGCGATTTCTACGACGCGGAAGACCGCAAGAACGGGGGCATCCAATCGATTGACCGTCAGGGCAATCCCGTTTGGTGTCCTCTCGTGAGTTGCTCGATAGGCGCCGTGGACACGGAGTCGTCAAAAGTCACACACATCGCGGCCCTGTTCCATCGGGTGACGGAAGTGAAGAATTTCGCCAAGAAGTTGCAGGGATCGAACTTCATCATCGACCGGCGGCAATGAACCACCGGGGCCGAACGGCCCGTAAATCGCGACACCGAAGGGGGAGTCTTCGAAATGATCATGGACGTTCTCAAGAACTGGAAGCAGTATTCGTGGGCGAACGCGCGTTTCAGCGCCGGTTTCGAGTATCTCGACGCATTGGACCCCGCGACTGCGGACGGAACCTATGAGCTGCAGGGCCGGGACCTGTATTGCATGCTTCAGAGCTTCGACACGACGCCTGCCGAGGGCCATGAGTTCGAGGCCCACCGCGACTACGCGGACATTCAGTACGTGCTCGAAGGTACCGAGAGCATCTTGTGGGCGCCGCGCGAAGGACTCACACTCACAAAACCATACACGCCGGACATCGAGTTCTTCTCCCTGACAGCGGCCCCAACGGACCTGGTGCTCTCTCCCGGCCAGTTCGCCGTGTTCATGCCGGATGACGCCCACGCGCCGTGCATCGCTTACAAGACGCCCTGCAGGGTTCGCAAGGCGGTGCTGAAGGTGAAGCTGTAAGGTTTCCAAGTCTCGGGGACCTATTGCGGGCCGTGTTGGAGACGCGGGAAGATCTCGCGTTATTGTTTGGAGGCATGCCATCAGTCTTGCGCAGGGACAATTGACAGGAATCCAGAGACTCTCGTGAGTCCCGGAGGGACAACCGAGAATAGCCCAGGATTTCAATCCTGGGTCAACCGGAAACCCTCTTCGACCAGTCCCGGAGGGACGGCAGAGGCGAACTCGCGCCTTCGCTCTTCCGATTCTGGACTTTCCGCATGCACTCACTGGGCACTTGTAAGTTTCGCGCGAGCACCTGGCTTCTGTCGTCCCCATGGAACTAATTGAGTGTGAATGCGTTCCGACCCAGGAATGAATTCCTGGGCGATTCTCGATTGTCCCTCCGGGGCACAGCGAACATATTGACGTTTGAACCCATTCCTACAACGCGGAATCGTCTACAGAAAGAACATGCGAGCCGCGCCTTTCGCGCGGAAGGAGGCCAGCATGCACCGGTTCAGTTTTTCTCCGATCGCCCCATTGCTGCTCGCGGGAATGGCCGCACTCCCGATGCGGGTCTGCGCCCAGGATGCCTCGGTGTTGGCCCCGTGGCACGTGTTCATTGGCACCTACACGGGAGGGGACAGCGAGGGAATCTACCTGTTGACTCTCGACCCCGAAACGGGGCAATTGACCCGGGTGGGCATTGCCGCCAAGACGCAGAACCCGTCGTTCCTGGCGCTCCATCCCACCAAGCCCATTCTCTATGCCGTGGGCGAACTGCCCGCGGATGCGGCCCATCCAGGCGGCACGGTTAGCGCGTTTCGTATCGACGAGGAAAGCGGCATGCTGACGCTCCTCAACCAGGAATCGTCCAAAGGGCCCGGCCCCTGCCATGCCGCGGTGGCGCCTTCCGGCCGCCACGTCGCGGTGGCCAACTACGGCGGCGGGAGCATTGCCCTGCTGCCGGTTCAGGAAGATGGTTCGCTCGGGGCGGCCAGCGCGTTCGTCCAGCACGAGGGGAAGAGCGCAAACCCGAAGCGCCAAGAGGGCCCGCACGCGCACTCGGTGAATTTCGATCGCGCGGGTACCTTTCTCTTCGCGGCCGACCTGGGTGTGGACAAGGTCTTCATATACCGGTACGACGGGGATAAGGGCCTGCTGACGGCAAATCAGCCCGCCTTCGCGTCCCTGGCGCCGGGCGCAGGTCCTCGCCATTTCACATTCCATCCCGCGGGCCACGCAGCATATGTAGTCAACGAACTCGACAACACGGTGTCCTACTTCACCTACGACGCCGAAGCAGGGCGGCTGGATTTCGTGGATGCGTATACGACGCTGCCCGATGGTTTTGAAGGTGTGAATCACACTGCCGAAATCCGCGTTGATCCTTTGGGCAACTATCTGTATGCATCCAACCGCGGGCATGACAGTATCGCGTCGTTCTTGATTCACCCCGACGCCGGGACCTTAATCGCACGCGGGCACACATCCACGGGCGGCAAGACACCCCGCAATTTCAACTTGGACCCGGAGGGACGCTACCTGCTGGCGGCGAACCAAGACTCGGGGAACATCGTCGTCTTTCGCGTCAACCCCGGTCTCGGCACGCTGGAGCCCACGGGTTCGAGCGTGGAGATTCCATCCCCGGTGTGCGTGGTGTTCAGGAAGCGCTAGGCCCTCGGAGGATTCTCAATGACTACGCCATCTTCCATCGCGCGACGCGAGTTTCTGAGACAATCTGCGGGCGGTGTGGCCGTGGCGGCTGCTTCGAGCACTGCGGCGGGCCAGGCGATCGGGCCCGAAGGCGCGCAGCGTCCCAACGTGCTTTGGATCTTCGGCGATCAGCACCGCGCGCAGGCGCTGAGCTGCATGGGCGATGTCAATCTCTCCACGCCGAACATCGACGCCCTGGCAGGAGGCGCGGGGACCACGGCCATCGCGGGCGCCCCGCTGTGCACACCCTTCCGCGGCGCCATGCTCACGAGCCGCTATCCTCATCAATGCGTTCCGGGCCACGATTACGCCATGCCGGATGGCATGCCCATGGTGTCCACCGCATTCAACGAGGCGGGATACCGCACGGCGTATTTCGGCAAGTGGCACGTGGACGGCCGCGAGAACCGCGCGGAAGGCGAGCGCAGCGGCAAGCAGTTCGTGCGCCCGGAACGGCGCGGTGCCTTCGAGACCTGGCTCGGGTACGAGAACAACAACCTGCAGTATGACTGCTGGCTCCATGGGCATGATACGAGCGGCAGCGAGGTCAGCCTCTTTCAATTGCAGGGCTACGAGACTGACGCCATCACGAATCATCTCATCGACTACATCAAAGAGCGCGGCGCGGAACGCGCTTCGGGGAATGCGCGGCCCTTCTTCGCGGCCATGTCAGTGCAGCCGCCGCATTCTCCCTATGTCGCTCCTGAAGAATTCATGGCGCGGCATCGTCCCGAAGACATCCAGTTGCGCCCGAACGTGCCAAACGTGGCGCGCATCGTGGAAGAGGCCCGGCGCGACCTCGCCGGGTACTACGCGATGATTGAGAACCTGGACTGGAACGTCGGGCGCGTCGTGCGTGCGCTGGAAGAGTCCGGGCAGTTGGAGGACACCTACATCGTCTTCTTCTCCGATCATGGCGATATGCACGGCTCGCAGGCGCGCATCCTCAAGTGCGTGCCGTGGGAAGAGTCGATTCGCATTCCGTTCATCGTGTCAAAGGGCGGTCAGCCTTGCGTGCGGCCAGTCTCCCCCACGCCGCGCGACACGATGATCAATCACGTCGACATTGCGCCGACCACGCTCGGGCTCTGCGGCCTGCCCATTCCGGGTTGGATGCACGGGAAGGACTGTTCCGGCCTCTTCATCGAGGGCCGCGATGAACCCGAGGGACTCGACTCGGCGTTTCTGCAACTCATCGACCCGGGATACCGCTACGGGTTCGCGGTGGACCGTGAACGCCCCTGGCGCGGCGTTGTCACGCAGGATGGCTGGAAGTATGCCGTGCTCGACGGCGGCCAACCGTGGCTGCTCCACAACCTCAACGAAGATCCCTACGAACTCGCCAACCTCGCGATGGACGGCCGCGTCAAAGCCGAGCGTCGCAAGCTCCAGGAGCGCCTCGCCGACTGGCTGAAAGACACCGGCGATTGGTTTGCCTTGCCCACCTTGCCGCAGTGAAAGGCGCGGTTACTGGCCGCGTGTCGCCTCCAGAGGCTTGCTGCATTCGCGCGCGGCTGCCGTGACAGGCGGGGGATCTTTGTCTTGCTTGGCGGCTTTGCGTCTTTGCGAGAGACATGATCCCCCACCGCAACGGGCGGGACGGAGACCTGCGACACGCAAGAATCGAGGTTCGTAGGTACGCCGAAGAGGACCACACCTTCAGCGCTCAAGTTTTCGGGGGGTAGCTGGTACCCCAAGCGATACTCAGCGAGAATCCCAAGATGCGGACCGTGACGCTACTCTTGAAGAATTGTGCAGCAATGGCCACAAGCTTACACTTCCCTCGCGGAGGCATCGTCCTGCCGTTTCTACCCTAGCAACACAGTGATGCATGGTGCCTAATTCGTAGTCGATCCCGGAATCCTCCCCGGAATTCCCCAACTCTCACAAACCAAGGGCAACTACCAAGAAGTCCAGAATCCCAAGCGCCGCCAGTAAAGTGAGCCAGAACCTGAACGAGCCGAACCTCCGTTCATGCTTGAAGGCAACCACTGAAGTTGATGTCTTTCTTCCCTCCATCACTTCCAGTGCTTTGTCCAAGTTCTTGAAGCCCCGAACGTAGAGCGGCAGGAGTCGATGCGGACGCGCGTGAATTGTGATGCCTGTTACTCTCAAAGAAGTACCCCTAACTACTATTTGACTAATATCTTTCCACAAAACCTTATGGCATCGCCCCAGCACCACGCCTTCCTCATCCAGTCGAAGCTTTTCAGCTTGGCTCAGGAGACACGCAACGGTACCTGCCAATACACCAGCAACAAGAATAAACAATGCCCCCTCTTTCGTCTGATGAAGGTTTTCGGGCAAGTACACGAAACTTCCGATACGAATCAAAAAGAACACGAACAGAAATGGCGCCATAGTAATACAGAATCTTCTCGCATTCTCTCTTGGCGACATACTGAAATCATGAACCTGCGCAGTATTTGCACTCTTCAACATTCATGCCATCCTTTGCGTTCATCCACTGATGCAAAACCCGATCGAGCTGGCACTTGTTAGTCGAGATCTCGCACTTGGGGAATATCGAAACAGGAACCACTCTTTGAATTCCAATTCGGTCTCCCACCCACGAAGCGTTTTACGTTGGTGCGGGACGTTGTGCGAAGGCCTGTTGGCAGTTGACGGGGCATAGGTCGCATTCCCCTCGGGCGGTTACCCGTCCCTTGGATTGCCCGGATTTCAGACAATTACCTCTTGTCCAAGAATAGTACTACTGCCAGAAATTGACAATAGGGAGGATGGTAAACAGCAGCACCTGCCGAACAGTGGCGCCGCGATCGACGCGCATCTACGGACACGAAATTATACGTTCACCGCGGAGTGATCGCCATCTCGTTTCTACCCCGGCAGCACAGTTATGCGCGGTCCTTTCTCTTGGCCGCGGCGGCGCTGAGCCGCCGTAATGGCCTGAAAGGCCTAGGTACTCATAGCCCTGGGTTGGCACGCCGAAACGGCGTGACTACCCAGGGTCGGGGCGTCCCCAGAGACTCCCCTGTAAGGGGTCCATAGCATGACGTGAACTTGATGATCGGGACATGCAGAAATTGTAGGCGCAAGCTATACTACCCTTACAGGGTAGTAAAGACTGGGTTTTGTACCCAGGGTAGGCCTTCGCTACGCATCGGCCAACCCTGGGCTATAAGTACATTGGCCTTTCAGGCCACAAGAGGGAGGAGCTTATCACTCGTCGTGCAGCGTAAAGAGTCAGGGGTAAGGAGTCATGGTAGACGCGGTCTGTAACCGCGTTTCTTGGACCTCGTATCGCACCTTCAGCGCTCAGGAGAAGGAGAATACCACGTACCCTGGGCGGCGCTTCGCTCTGCCCAGGGCTAGTATGGTGCCGGTCCTTCAGACCTCATGAATGCGAACCCAAATCCTCCTTGGGCTCCGTCTTCATCTGCGGGCATCTGCGCAATCTGCGGACTCGTATCGTCTTTGGCTGCGGCTTTGGCGGTGCTGTGCGCTTCGGCTGGGGTGGGATTGGCTGGCCGTCGAACCCATCACATGAGTAGAGCGCTTTGCCGCCGCGCTCGGCGAGCGAGGCGGTACCAGAAGTCCACGTCAGCTGCCTCTCGCGTGGCTCTGCGCTCTCTGCATTTCTACGTGAGGGTGGTGTGGTGAGGCGAAGACGCCCGGTGTGGAAGCCGGGCGCTACAAGGATGCCAGCCCTGGTCGCGGCGGCGCATTCAGGCGTCGACGCCACCCACGTCCGGAACATCGGATGTCCCTTCCATCTCAGACAGCTTGCACCAGCACCGGTATAGCCGCGTGAGGGCATAAATACCCCCCGTGAGAAGTGTCGCTGTTACCAGTGAGTGCAGGACAAGGGCCCAAATGCCGTATTCACGATCGAGCAAACTCAAGAAGGGGGCGTACAGGACGACGTCCACGCCATGCAGGGCCTCCGACACCTCCGCGACACTTGGGAAATGCTCGTCTGTGTAGTCGTAATGGAAATGCTCCAGACAAAAGATACAGACTCGCGCCAGGGTCAACTGGGCCAGGCATGCCCATATAAGCAACCACCGGATCCGCATATAGTGCCGAATCATCGCCAACGCGAAACCTAGCCACAAGGCTGCGGCGACGCAGGGTACAATCATAACTTCTTGGCCACGAAGAACGTAAAGCCGTTCGAAATCCGAGACTGGAGAATCCGCGTCGTGCCGCTTAAACGCCGTTACCGCGATCAGTACCTGGATACCTGCCAAATTGATCCATGCATAGGCGCCAGTGAAGAAACCCAAAAAGGGAAGTGCGATGGGAAGCGCGAATCTCCCTATCACCTGCGCTCTTGAAGAGTACAAAGAGCAATTGCCTCGTGCTGCCTCGGAGTGTCCGCGCGATCCTGTTGGCGAGGCGGATTGATGTGAGTCATATGTCATTGCGTATCTCCGAACGCCCACGCGATGTTTATTAATAGTACTATTATTTTTAGCAAAGCACAAGAGGCTAGAGCAGTTTACTTTATTATGCCTACGATGTTAGAATGTGGGCATGAGAGCAACGTCCCTGGACCTTCGAAAGCGTGTCGTGGCCGCACGCATGGATGACGGCCAATCAATGGGGGAGATCGCCA
>JADLCA010000558.1 GCA_020847495.1 Candidatus Hydrogenedentota bacterium
CAAGCCAGCATTGTACTTGTTCGATGTGAGGTCGACCTGCTCCTGATAGGCTGCCAGGTTCCGGTCGAGAATCTCCTCCTGCTCATCGAGCGAGCGGATATTGAAGTAATTCTGCGCGACGTCCGCCAGCAGGGTCTGCCGCACAACCTCCAAGTCGTATTCGGACGCCCGGACTTGCGCGCGGGCCGACTCATACGACCGGCGTACGCGTCCCCATATGTCGATTTCGTACGAGAGATCGAACGGAATCCGGTATGAATTGGAGATAGGCGAAACTTCTTGGGAACTCGAGGATGCGGCCGAACTCAACAGACTCCCGATGCCCGAGCTGCTCGAGGTGCTGGCCACCGTTGATGTGGATGTCCCAGACGATGTCCCGGACGTGCTGGTGCCGGAGGCAGCCGATTGCGAAAGCGCGCCGATCTTCTGCACCAGATTCGTGACCTTGTTGACGACTTCGGTCGCCTGCTGGAGCTTCTCTTCAGCGGACTCTGAGGTATCCGATCCGGCCATGCGCGAGCGCGTCGCGGAGGGGCTCATCGTGACAACGGGAAAGAACTCGCTCTTCACCGATCTGGCCGAGGCCCTGGCTTGGGCAACGCGCGCCATCGCAGCCTGAAGACTCTGGTTGGCCTGCAGCGCTTCTTTTTCGAGCGCGTTCAGATCCGGATCGCCGAAGAGCGTCCACCAATCGAGACCCAGATTGGGCTGAGCGCTCTCCTCGGGAACCGCGCTCTTGAAGCGGTCCGGGGAAGACACGTCAGGCCGCTTGTAATCGGGTCCGGTGGCGCATGAAGCGAGTCCAAGAATCAGGAAGGGCACGAGAACTGAGTGATGTTTCATCCGATTGCCATTGATACGCATGGAGATTCCCTTGTGCACACGGGGACTGGCAGTTGATATGGCGCACTTACTCATGGCGCAATGCCTCGATGGGATCCAGCCTGGCCGCCTTGCGCGCGGGGAAGAACCCGAACACGATGCCGACCGCGGCGGAGAACGCGAAGCCGATCAGCACGATGGGCGCGTTGAACACGAAAGGCATACCAAGCAGATTGGCGAGCGCGACGGATGCACTCAAAGCCAACACAATGCCGATAAGGCCGCCCATGGACGACAGCACAACTGCCTCCACAAGGAACTGCAAGAGCACTTCCCGTTCCAGTGCGCCAATGGCGAGGCGGGTGCCAATTTCGCGGGTACGTTCCGTGACGGACACAAGCATGATGTTCATGATGCCGATGCCGCCGACGAGCAGACTGACTGCCGCCACGGCGCTCAGCATGGCAGTCATCATTTGGGTCGTACCGGAGAGCATCTTCGAGATTTCCTTCAGATCAAAGACATTGAAATCGTCTTCCTCGCTCATGGAGAGGTGCCGGCGGGAGCGCATGAGCCAGCCGATCTCCCGTTTCGCCTTGTCCGTGGACACGCCGTCATTGACCGAGACTTGAATCAGGCGGACCTCTTCATTACCTGCGATGCGCCGTTGAAACGTGCGCAAAGGCAGAATGACCAAATCGTCCTGATCTTGACCCATGGTGGACTGGCCCTTCTCGTCGAGCAGGCCGATGACTTCGCAGGAGACACGGTTCAGGCGAACCTGACGCCCAATGGGATCTTCCGTTCCAAACAGCTTCGCGCGCACCGTCTCGCCAATCAGGCAGACAGCCACCCCCATCCGGGACTCTGTGTCGGTGAAGACACGGCCCCGCTGCGCGCGCCGGTTGACGGTGGTGAAGTAATTCTCGGTAGTGCCGGTAACGGTGGTCGACCAGTTCTCGTTTCCGTAGATCGCGGTAACGGAACTGGTGGATACGGGCGCGACGGATCGTAATACAGTGAGGTCGCGTTCGAGGGCTTCGGCGTCCGCGAGTTTGAACGGCGCCGCGCCGGAGGATTGGCCGGGCCCCATCATTTTGCCCGGGGTGACCATCAGCAGGTTGCTGCCCAGACTCGAGATTTGCTCCGTGACCTGTTTGGTCGCTCCTTCCCCGAGCGTGACAAGAATAATGACCGCGGCCACGCCGATGATAATCCCCAGCATCGTGAGGATCGAGCGCATGACATTACGGCGAAGCTCGCGAAGCGCAAGTAGAAGTGCATTGCCCAGCATCAGTGGTGCTCCCCGTGAACGTGGTCATTCTCTACCAAGCCATCTTTGAAGTGAATCGTGCGCTTGGCGTACTTCGCCATGTCCGCCTCGTGCGTGACCATGACGATGGTGATTCCGTGTTCCTGATTGAGTGCGGTCAGCAATTCCATGATTTCGATGCTGCGCGTGGAGTCGAGATTGCCGGTGGGTTCATCAGCCAGCAGCACGACGGGCTGCGTGATAATGGCGCGCGCAATGGCCACGCGCTGTTGCTGGCCTCCGGAAAGCTCGCCTGGGGAATGGTGTTCCCACCCGGTCAAGCCCACTTGCGCCAAGGTCTGAAGGGCGCGTTTGTGACGGGCTCGTGCCTTTGCGCCCCGGTAGATGAGAGGCAGTTCGACGTTCTCGAGTGCGGATGTGCGGTTCAGAAGATTGAACCCCTGAAATACGAAGCCCAGGTAATTCCGCCGCAGCAGCGCGCGTTGGTTTCGCGTCAGTCTGCCGACTTCCACGCCGCAAAAACGGTAGGCGCCGCCCGTGGGGGTGTCCAGACAGCCGACAATGTTCATGCAGGTGCTCTTGCCGGAACCGCTGGGGCCCATTACCGCGACGAAGTCGCTGCGGCGAATTCTGAGGTCTACGCCTCGCAAGGCTTCCATCCGGGCCGAGCCTGTCCCGTACACCTTGGTCACGCCGGAGAGTTCGATGAGGACATCATCGGTGTCGCTGTGAACTGCGGTGCTCATGATGAGGCCGTCACCATGTCGGTCACGAGATCCATGCCATCCGTCAGCCCGCCGCCCACGACCTCGGTCAACACGCCATTGCTGAGCCCTTTCGTAATGAGGACCGGCGTGAGTTGCCCATCGCGGAGAATCCAGACCTGCTGTTCCTTCGCGTTGACACTGGCATCGACCCGCGGGGTCGCTTCTCGCCGCGGCGGATGCGGGAGGATCTTGCTGAGAATGCTGCCCCCGGATTCTTCTTCCGTTTCCGTGGTGGGCGGACTGAAACGGAGGGCGGTGTTGGGCACGAGCAACGCGTTATTCCTACTATCAACCGTTACCACCGCGGTCGCCGTCATCCCCGGGCGCAGCGTGAGGCTGGAGTTGTCTACCCGCAAGATCGTCTTGTAGGTGACGACTCCTTCCACGGTCTCCGAAGCATATCGCACCTGTGTCGTGCGCGCGGGAAATTCCTGGTCAGGAAACGCGTCCACAGTAAAGGCCGCTTCCTGGTCTTCCTTCACCTTCCCCACGTCAGCCTCATCCACATCGATCTGGAGTTCCATCTGCGTGAGGTCCTCCGCGAGCGTAAACAAGGTAGGCGACTGAAACTGCGCCGCCACGGTCTGGCCGGGTTCCACGAGGCGGTCGAGCACCACACCGTCGATCGGCGAGTGCACGACAGCCTTGGCCAGATCCGAGCGATTGGCGTCGAGCGTGGCCTGGGCTTGCTCGACGGCCGCCTTTGCGCTGGACTCGTCGGCGTGGGCGCGCGACTGGGCGGCTTTCTGCGTGTCGTAATCGTACTTCGAAGGTAGCTTGCCATCGCTCAGCTTTTTGACCTCGTCCAGGCGCGCCATTTGCGCCTCGGCCTCTTCCACGGAAGCCTGGGCCTGCAGCAGCTTCGCACGGGCGGAATTCAACGCTGCTTCGGATTGCAGAGCCTGCGCTTCCAGCTTCGAGGTATCGAGCCGCGCCAGGACCTGGCCTACTTTCACCTGCTCGTTGTAGTCCACCTCGACCGTCTTGACTGTGCCCGACACCTCGATGCCGACATCGACCGTCTTGATGGGCTCCAGCGTGCCCGTGGCGGTCACGGTGACGCGTAGGTCGCCGCGGGAGACCTTTTGCGTTTCGTAGCGAACGCCGTCGCTCTTGTTCTGAGTCAGCCAATACCGTCCGGCCGCGCCAGCTCCCGCGAGGAGTAGCACAACCATTAGCCATCGGCCATAGTGGTGGACGCGCGAACGGCCACCGCCGATGCCAAGCGTCTGCGCAACATCGGGCATCTTCGTGGAGTTGGGGTTTGTCATGGCTGATCCCCCGAGAGGTGCGCAAAGTCGTGCGCGCGATGTGCCATCGCGGACAACGAGAGTCGCTCTGAAGAGACTGGTGCTTCCATTGGTGCTGCTTCCTTTGACGATGAAAAGGTCTTTCGCGGGTGTGTCAATTGCCTGGCGCTTCGATGCGCCTGCGAATCGCCTTAATTCCCCCAAGTGAAAACTGATAGATATGCTCAGTGAGACGTTCGAGGTCGCTTGCGTCTATCTGAAAGAGCTTTCTGGGGCCTCGCTCATCAGTATCGTGAAGGCCAATCATGCACTGTCCGATGATGCTCATCTCGGCCCAGAGGATGTCGCGCTCTGCCGCGCCGGGCCCGAGGAAATCGCGGAGGATGGCCAGGATGTTGCCGCGATCGCGCGCGAGCCAACGTTCGAACGAATCATCGAGGAGCCCCGTGGGGGTGAACCGTTCCGCCATGCGAATGGCGTGGAGATATCCCAGGGGGCCTGGGTCGAACATCCGTGACAGGAGACCGTGAATAAAGGCACGGAGACGCTTCTCCGGGCGCGCCGTCGCCGGCAGGTTACCGTGCAGGGGATAAGCCTCTTCGGCCTTGCCGGCCAAGTGCTCGAACGCGGCCCGGTAGAGCGCCTCCTTCGAGTCGAAGTAGTAGTTGATGGCGGCGATGTTCGTCTGGGACGCGCCACAAATCTCGGCGTGGGTTGCGTCGCGATACCCCTTCTCCGCAAACACGTGGCAGGCTTCCTCGAGGATACGTTCCTTGGTTTCTCGCCGTCGCTTTCGTTCCATGATGGCCGGGCCTCTTTGATTCAATCTTTAATTTCAAATAACTATTTGAATTTTATATTAGAAATCACCCATTGTCAAGCCGCTGCGCCGGCCCGCGAAAGCAACGGGCCGCATCGTCAAATAGGACACCGTGCACGGGGGCGCCGCGCCCTAAAACCCCATATCTTGTGGCGGTTACCGGCTGTTCCCCTTGCCTTCCGGCCTGATTTCGACTAGACTTTTTCCAGTGCTTCTCAGGTTATAACTATCGGTTCGGGGATATCTGTATGGCGTTTGGCGGTTTTCGTTACATCCTTCCGGCGGTGTCGCTGGCTTTCTTGGCGCTTCAGGCGTGGGGCGCGGACCCCAATCCGCCGAGCATCCACAGCGATCGGGGGGCATGGCCGATTTGCCGGCAATGGACCGTCGCCGAGACCCAGCACTACGGCGAGTGGATTCGTCACATCTGGGTGAAGAAGGCGGAAGGAACGCCCGAACAGCGACGCGCGAAGCTCGAGCGGGTATTGACCGACCCAGACATGAACCTCCTGCTGGACCCCGCGTTCGCCGGGGAACAGGCCAACCCGCAGCTCTCGACCGGCATCATCCGGTCCATGCACTCCATCCTGGACTGCGGCAAACTGACGATCGCCTTGTCCGGCTATTACGCGTACCGGCGCGGCCTGCCCTGGATGATCTCCTCGATTCGTTCCGGCGGAGGAGACGTGCGCACGTCTGCCTACAATATCCCGGTTGGTGTTTACAGCAGTTTCGACTGCGAATCCCCTGAGGAGTTCTTCACGAACGCGGTGACCGGGTTCTGCACAGGGAACCTCCGAATCGAGCCATACAACACCAATTCCGAGTTGTCGGATACTGTCCCCGTTGCGATCAATCCGCGCTTCCTTATCCCGGGGGCAATGCATTACTTGGACGGCCACGTTCTGATCCTGGCGGATGTAGACAAGCATGGCGAGTTGCGCTTCCTCGACGCCACGACCGCTGCCTCGCGGGACATCTACACGTTCAATGGGTTGAATGCCGTGGTCGGCATTCCAGCCAGAAACTCAAGCCGTACGGGGAGCGAGTACGCGGGGTGCTTCCAAGGTCTGCGTGTGTTTCGCTATCCCGTTGCCGATACGGATGACGCGGGCAAGGTGGTGCGCGTGCGGCGAAGGACCGACGCGGAGATGAAAGAGTTTGGGTTTTCGACGGAGCAGTACGACCACTTGGAGACCATCAAGACGAAACAAGCGATGATCGAGAACGGCATTCCGATCACAAGCTTTCACGAGTTGATTCAATCGCGCATGCGTACGGCCAGTACCGTGTCACCGGTCGAGTTCATCGCGTCGTTCGCGGACGAACTTGTCAATCTTTTTGAAACGCGCGAGGCGTTCGTGCAGGAAGGCTGGAAGGACGTGCAGGCGAACGGGCCCATCCCCTTTCCGGAAGACAGCCGCAGCGACAATGTGTTTGTGGCGGGCGGCCGGTGGGGCGCATGGTCTTCAGCCGCTTCAGATGTGGACCTGCGCACGCGCTACTATTATCTCGCCGACTGGATGGACAACGTCATTCGCTGGTACGAGCGCAAGCCCGACTTCGTGGATTTGAAGGGGTTGGACCGTTATTACCTCGTTGATCAGGGCAATCTCGCGCACGCGCTCATGGCGGAGAAGACGCGCGTGTTCAAGGAGCGGACATTCCAATACACTAACTCCGCCGGAGCGCCCGTGACGCTGACGCTGTACGAACTGGAGAAGCGGCTCTACGATCTTTCCTTCGATCCCAATCACCCGCCCGAATTGCGCTGGGGCGCGCGTGTGGGAACCGAGGAATTTGCCACCGCGCCCGACTCCCCCACTCCGCTTCCGGACGGGACCTTGGTCGCCATGGCCGACGCCTACCGGCGCGAGGGCTATTACCGCTCCCTCGGACAGCGCGAGACCACGGAAAGCTACCTGCAAAACATGGTCACCTCCGGCTATCCAATCCGCGAGAAGTTCGACGGGCAGTTGGCCAAGTGGACGTATGCCGCCGACCCCGTGCCGCCGCTGATCCCTTCAGGCGTGCAGATCGCCTCGCTGCGCAAAGGCTGGGAACGCGAGCAAGGCACTCGCGTGCGCGCGGCGTCGCGCATGGTGGAGCGTTCCTCGGACAGCGTTCGTGGCATGCACTGACGCTTTTCGATGCGCGTCGCGGGGTGACTGTTGAGGGCCAGCGCCGCATCCGGGCATTTCGCATACCGCCTTACATCTCAGTGCACACCTTCTGAATAGGCGCAACCGGACAGCCAAGACTCTCCCGGTACCAGCAACCTATTTCGCTTTTCATGATTCTCTGATAGTATATGTCGCGGGGCAAAACTCAGATTCTCGCTGTGCAATTCCGGCAGCGGCGTGGGGGAATCGTGACAAGCAGTTATCCATCCCTCTCCAACGGGGCGACACGCCCTGCTTTCATCGGTGTAATCCATTTCGAATCGTCGTTGCTCCATCCTCCAAAGTACGTTGTCTTCATGCAGTAACTGCGACCTGTCTCGCCGGAGCGGAAGACCCAAGAGGAGACTCTCATGGGCTGTTTCGTGGGACATTCGCAATGATCGTCCTTGGTTCGCTGGCGGGTGAGCACGGCCCCGTCCACGTGGACCAAGTGGAATAAGAGCGCAACGACGGTCAGCGGGCTTTCGTCCGGGGAACACGTCGTCCAGTGCAACAGCGTGCCGGGCTTCACAACGCCCGGAAACCGGAAGGTGACAGTGAGTCCCGCATCGGGCAGCACGGTGAACCGCAAGCACAAGTAGTGTGAAGTGAGGGCAAATGGGGTCTCCCATTCGAGGGGAGCAACAGCGGGGGCTGTAGTGATGCATTCACAAATCAATCGTTTCTTAAGGTGCGTGGCCGTACTCATGCTTATCTGGGGGGCGGACACCCTACACGCCGATGAACCGGTATGGAGCGCGCCCGCGGCGCTGACCTCGAACGCAACTACGGATGCGGCACA
>JADLCA010000559.1 GCA_020847495.1 Candidatus Hydrogenedentota bacterium
GGTGACACACAACGCGCCGTGGACGAGCAAGGGCCCACTCACGGCGCGAAAGGATGTGCCCGCCCATATAGAGAACGTGTGCGCGTGGCTCCTGGCGAGCGGGGCCCCCGGCGATGTGACGCCTCAGGTGAAGCAGTTCGCAAACGAGATCAGTGCGCCCGTTGGCGTGCATTGGTACAACTGGCACGAGATACCGTTCGACACCTTCTATCCGAATTACTTCCCGACCAAGCCCGGATTCCCGGAAGCGGTAAAGGAACTGGTTGCCTCGGGCGTGACGGTGATGCCGTATATCAACTCCCGGCTTTGGGACACCGCCAACGAGAATTTTCAAGTGGCGAAGCCCGCGGCCAGCAAGAACGAGAAGGGCGAGGTCACCGTCGAGGAATATGGTTCGGGTGCGAAGCTCGCCGCGATGTGCCCCACGCAGCCACTATGGCAGGAGAAAGTCGCGGAGATCATCCGGGGGTTGGGCAACGACTGCGGCGTGAATGCGGTCTATCTCGACCAGATCGCGTCCGCGCCGCCCCGGGTGTGCTTTGATGCCACGCACGGCCACACGCTCGGCTCCGGCCCCTGGTGGGCCGGCGGATATCGCGCGCTGTTGACGCCCATCAAGCAGTGGGCTATTTCCGAAGGCCGGTCCATCGCGCTGACGAGCGAAAACAACGCTGAGCCATACATGGAGAATATCGATGCCCACCTGATCTGGACGCCGCGCAGTGACGACGAAATCCCGATGATCACGGCCGTGTACAGCGGGTACACGCTCTATTACGCGAGCAACCGCGCCTTCGCTTACGGTGATGTGTCGTATTGCCTGTGCCAGGCGCGGGACTTTGTGTGGGGCACGCAACTGGGTTGGGATGGTGCGGAGATTCTGGCGCCCGAACACAAGGAGAAGTTGGAGTTCCTCAAGCGGCTGGCGCGACTGCGGGCCAAGGCCCTGGACTACTTTGTCCGTGGCGAACTGGTCGAAGTCCTGGCGTTCACGAGCGAAGTCCCAACCCTATCGGGGACTTGGAACACGCCCAGCGGCGATGGCCCAGTATCGCTCCCGGCCGCGCATGGAACGCGATGGGCAGGCCCGGACGGGAGCGCACTCATCGCGATCGCCAATGCCGACACCGCGGCGCACGAAGTCACCTTCCCGTGGACAGCGTCCGTACGCCTTGTTGAACGCATCGGGGCCGATGGAAGCCAGGCGCTCCCCAGCGTGGCGGAGGACGCGGCAACGTATTCCATAGAGATTCCGGCGCGAGATGGCGTTCTGTTGATCGTTCGGTAGAGGAAAGCGGAGGTATCATGCGAGTCTTCTTCTGCGGCTGTGTGATTGCGGCGTGTTTGGCTGGTTCCGACGTGTATGGGCAACAACCGGCAAGACCCGATGCCGCCTTGACAGCGCGCTTCGCGAACCCGCCTGCCGATGCGCGCATTCTTAAGATCGTCCACATGCTTCCCGATGCGCCTGAAGCGCAGGACGCCCTACTGAAGGGCCTTCTTGACGCGGGTTTCGGCGGCATGGCCACGAATGTCTCATTCGAGGGCTATCTTGAAACGGAGACGAAGTGGACCGCGCTGCTGCGCGTGCTCGGTGAGGCGAAGAAAGCGGGCATGTCGCTGTGGCTCTATGATGAGAAAGGATATCCCTCGGGCAACGCGGGCGGCATCACGATGCGCGATCACCCCGAATGGGAAGCCCGCGGCCGCTTGATCGCGGACGCCGCCAGCACGGGCGGCCCCGTATCGTTGAAGCTGCCGCCGGGAACGCTCGTGCGGGCCGCGGTCTTTCATACATCCGGCGGCGTCCTCGACCTCGAAGGCGCGACGGACGTGTCGGGCTTCATCGCGGAGGGCGTGCTGAATTGGGAAGCGCCGCGGGGCAACTGGCGAGTGATGATCATCACCGAGGACGTCCTCTATGAAGGCACCCACGCAGCGGTCAGCCTCGCCGACAAGCTCCCTTACATCAACCTGCTGATGCCGGAACCGACAGCGCGCTTCCTCGAGGTGACGCACGCCGCCTATACAAAACGCTTGGGAGATGACCTCGGTAAATGGTTCGTGGCGACCTTCACCGATGAGCCGTCCCTGATGAGCCTGTACTTCCAACGGCAGGAGTGGCGCGTCATCCCGTGGTCGCCCGAATTGCCGGCCGAATTCGAAAAGCGCCGGGGCTACGCGCTCGATCCCGTGATCCCCGCCCTTGCCGCTGACGCCGGGCCGAAAGGATGCGCCGCGCGCTACGATTATTGGCTGACGGTTGGCGAACTCGTTTCCGAGAACTACTTCGGCCAGATTCGTGACTGGTGCAGGCCTCACCAGATTCAATCCGGCGGCCACTTGCTCCTGGAAGAACCCTTGTTGATGCACGTGCCACTCTACGGCGATTTCTTCCGATGCATACGCAAGCTCGACGCGCCGAGCATGGATTGCCTGACCAGCATTCCCGAAGAAGTCCCGTGGTACGTTGCGCGGCTCATCGGCAGCGCCGCCGATCTTGAGGGCCGCGCCGTGACCATGAGCGAGACTTCCGATCACTCCCAGCGTTACCGGCCCAAAGGCGACGAGCGGCCGGTCCGGGTGGTGACGGAGGATGAGATCCGCGGAACGCTGAATCGCCAGCTTGTAAACGGTATCAATACGTTCACAAGCTATTACTCCTTCGACGGACTGTCGACGGAACAGCTCATCCGCATCAACGAATGGACGGGGCGCTGTGCGACGGCGCTTCGCGGCGGCTGTCAGGTCAGCGATATCGCGATGCTATACCCCATCGAAAGCGCCTGGGTGCATTTTGCGCCGGCGCACCGCATGGTCGAGGACTCGCCTGTCGAGGCGCGGCGCATCGAACAAGTCTACAGGGCCGCGTCCGAAGACCTCTTCACAACCGGTCGCGACTTCACGTATATCAATAGCCAGACGCTTGTGGACGGCCGCGTCGAGAACGGCGTACTGCGCTATGGTAAATTCGCATGGCGCGTGATTGTCCTGCCCTCGGTGGATACCCTGCCCCTGCAAGCCTGGAAGCAGCTCGCGCTCTTTGAGCAGAGCGGCGGTGTAGTGCTTGCCCTCTCACGGCGGCCCGAGAACAGCGAGGAGGATTTCCCCTCGACGGATGCGCAGGCGCTGGCAGACGAGATGTTCGGCACAGGTGTGGACGGCGTGTCGACGCACACAAACATGGCAGGCGGCGGTGGGGTGTTTCTACCGCGCGGCTCGGAAGGTATGCTGCCCGACGTGCTCGATGCGATCCTTGCGCGAGATGTCCATGTGGGCGCCACGAAGCCTCCCATTCGCGCGACACACAGGTCCATCGACGGCAATGAAATCTACTTCCTCATTAATGACAGCGCTCAACCTTGGGAAGGTAAGGTGACGCTTGCCGCGCAAGGCGCAGGCGAGCGGCTCGACCCGGCGACGGGTACGATCACCCCCGTTGACGCAGCGCAAGACATCCCCGTGCAACTGGGCCCATACGGAGGGGTGCTCTTCCGTTTTGACGATGCGGCGCCGGTCCCGCGGATGACGCTCGCAGAAAGTGGTTTCGGCGACGTGCGCTGGCTGAGTTTGCCGGAAGTCACACCGAGCGTCGGCAAAGGCGAGTTTGTACAGGGGAGAATCGCCGCGATGGCGCAAACGGACTTGCCACTTGCGTGGCAGGCGAAGGCCATCTTGACGAAAGGTGATGTCGATACCTTCCTGTTCGCAACATTCGACTACCCACAACCTGTCGATCTCTCGCAGACATCATTTCTTCACATCACCACGGCAGTCCCTCCGGGGCAGAGAGCATCAACGCGGCTGCTTGTCATCCTGCGCGATGTTCGCGGCGTCGAGTATCTTGGAGAAACCGCCCATGCCCTGAACGACGCGAATTCCTGCCAGAGCTACCTGCGCCTGAACCAGTTTCACCGCGCGGGGTGGAGCGTCGAACCTGCTGGGCCACTGGATTTCGCGGCCATTACGGCCATTCGCATCGGATGGGGAGGCTACCTCGGCAAAGAGGGTGAGACTGTCGACTTCGCATTTGCCTCGCCAAAGGCAGGGGGCTTTGCGCGGTAGGGAAATCTGTTGAGTTTGCCGAATCATAAAGGACATCGGATGAATCGCCACATCGCAGTTACTTTGCTCATAGCAGCGATTGCCGTCTCTCATGCTTGCGCGGAGGATGCGGGCGGTGTGTCTGCGCCATCCAGATCCAGCCGCTTGATACGTCTTTTCGACGCCTTGGACTTGGATAGGATTGGTCTTGCGGGTGTTCGCGATGCCGTGGTGCGGGAGGATGGGCCCGCTGCGACCCGCGCGCTCATGGACTACTACCGGCATGCTGTGAATCCTGCTTTCCCGAGCGCCGCCGAGAAACCGCAACGCGACGAGGCGACGATCGCGCGCGCGGATGCCGTGCTGAACGACACCTTCACGTTCTACGATCAAACGGCCAAGGTGCCGCGCCGTCCGGACGGCGGGCTGCAGTGGGATTACACGGGTCCTGCGAACGACAACGAATGGGCATGGGCGCTGAATCGTCACTTTCATCTCAACTGGCTGCTCGATGCGTATCTCATGACCGGCGATGCGAAGTATGCGGCCGCTTGGGATGCGCACGTCAACGATTGGATCGTGCACAATCCCTACGCGGAGCCGAATCAGAATCCGCTGGTCTGGCGCGGACTGGAAACCTTCTTTCGTGTGCGCGCATGGGCGCGGGGATTCTATGCGTTGCAGGACGAGCCTGCGCTAACCGCGGATACGCGTATTCTGATGCTGTCCAGCATCCCGGACCATGCCCGTTACCTTCGGGAGTTCCACAAAAGCAAGGGAAACTGGGTCGCGATGGAGATGAACGGCCTGGCAACGGCGGGTGTCGCGTGGCCGGAGTTCCGCGACGCGGCCGCGTGGATTGATTACAGTGTCGAGCGACTGACGGCGGAGTTGTCCGCCCAGGTTTATCCCGACGGCGCGCAGATGGAATTGACGGCCAGTTATCACCGCGTCACGCTTGGCAACTTTCAGGCGGCCGTCGATCTGTTGCAGCCCACGGGTCGGGAGCTTCCGCGTGCGTTCCGCGAGACCATCGAGCGGATGTGGGATTATCTCGCGTATACTCTTCAACCAAACGGGTTCTCTCCACTGAACAATGACTCAGACCTCGACCAAAACGGGCCGCGTCTGCTTGCGCAGGCTGAGACCTTCAATCGACCGGACTGGGCGTACATTGCCAGCAATGAGTCCAATGGCGCCGCTCCTGACGGCCTGCCCTCTCGCGCATTTCCCTGGGCAGGACAACTCGTCATGCGCAGCGGATGGAATCGCGATGCA
Organism: Candidatus Hydrogenedentota bacterium; assembly: GCA_020847495.1. GTDB lineage: Bacteria > Hydrogenedentota > Hydrogenedentia > Hydrogenedentales > SLHB01 > JAHDWY01. Next base: position 5,323 of record JADLCA010000559.1, read on the forward strand.
CAGTGGGCCTTCTTCGATGCGGGACCCATGGGGATTGGCCACTATCACGCGGACAAGCTGCACCTCTCCGTTTCGGCCTATGGCCGCGATATTCTCGTGGATGCCGGACGCTACACCTACGTCGGCGGCGACTGGCGAAAGTACTTCACCGGTTCTGCCAGCCACAATGTGATCCTCATCGATGGTCTCGGGCAAAAGAATCACCCACTGAAGGCTGAAGTCCCCATCGGCGGACAGTTCGTGACAGTGCCTGAATACGACCTTGGTTACGGCAAGTTCGATAGCGGCTTCGCTGAAGTGGAGGGCGCGGCCACCCACGAGCGTCTCGTCTACTATCTGCGCGGCGGCTACTGGATTGTCGTGGACCGCATCACCACAGACCGGCCTCGGCGCATCACGGCCCTGTGGCACTTTCATCCGGATTGCACGGTGGCCGTTGATGGGCAGACTGTAGCGAGCACTGACGCTGACGCAGGCAACGTCCGGATCGTGCCTTCAAACGGCGAACCGTGGGACGTTTCGCTTGTCTCCGGCCAGGAAACGCCCGCGATTCAAGGCTGGTGGAGCCGAGAGTACAATCACAGGACCCCCTCACCGGCTGTCGTCTGCGAACGCGGCATCAGCGAATCGGTGACCTTTGCATGGCTCATCCTTCCGGCGAAAGGGGTCCCTCCAAAGGGCGCACTGACGATTTCGCTCGACGGGAACCGTGTATCGTGCGACGTCGAGGTTTCATCCTCCAGCTACTCTGCACTTCTCGAGTTGGGAGAATCCCCTGCGCTCATCCATTCAAGAATGCCCGGATAAATCGACTCGATCGGACGCGCCTCTCCCCCGCCCGGGTACAGCTTCAGCAAGGTCTCGCTGAAGCCGGTGAAGCGCACGAAACGCCGGCTTTCTTCCATGAAGCGAGTCTCTCGTTCAAACACATCCTTGAAGACTCCCTCTTCATAGGTGTCGCGTGCGTACAGCAGAAACACACACCATGTCATGTACTCGTTAAAGGTACTGGGGGCATTCGCGTAACCTTCCTGGGCGTTCCACGCCGAGAGCGGCCGGACGAAACGGTAGACGCTGAACATGTGTTCTTGCGTAACCGGATTGACGTAGTTGTGGTCGATCTCCGTGAACACCATTCGCGCCATGCGCGCTTCTCGCGAAGCGGAGGATTCGCCTTCCTTCGCCGGAGCCGGAGCGGGCACGAACATGACCGTCTCCTTGAAACCGGCATCCTCGCTCCGGACGGTGCTATGGCTGCCTCCCGTGAGCGGGGAAATGATGACGCGATAGGCATCGTAGCGCGCGGAAAAGCGTGCTTCGAGCCAGGTCCACATTTCACGAATGGGGACGGTCGATTCGTAGTCGTCGATTAGTGCCGCATAGTGCTCTCGCTCGTTCGCATAGAATGCCTGGAACTTGCTCGCGTCGGCAAAGTCCTGCGCCAGGTCAAGTAATGGCGTAAACCGGTCCGGCCAGGGCCGCCAGGCACTGGGATACTCCGCCGCAGGCGCAATCTTGCCTGCATCAAACCGGTACCGAACCGCATTCTCCCGAAATCCATAAAAGGCGCCATAATCTCCGGGTCTGATGTCGACCGCCGCGATAAACGGATGCTCGGCGTACGGCTCGAAATAGGCCATGACGCGCTCGTAATACGCCCCGCTGCGTCGCACCGCCTGAGGCTGGCTGCGGCCATACTCGGAAAGCGCCAGCGCCACATTCGCCAGCTCGTACACTTCCGGAATCTCCACGCGCACCGTGCCCCGGTGTTGCTGCGCATAGGCCGCGTCAAAATGCGCGGACTGAGGCCGTCCGCTGCGCCACAGCGCAAACGCGAAGAACGCAGCGGTAATGGCGAGCGTGATGGCGATGGAGATTGCCACACGCACGACGTTCTTCCGCATGCAACATGCTCCTGTTATTAGCTCCGGATGAAGGCTACCAGAACCCCACATTGGGTGGAAATCGGGCTCTTGAGACGCGGCTGGTTTGGTTTTCTTGGCTAATTGAACGGTCTCATTCGTTTACTTGTTTCGGGCGGGCAAAGGCAGTCATGATTATCTCGTGTGGCCTGCCGTTTTGGGGTGCGAGATGTCTCCGGGGGAGACTTGCGTGCCGGCTATGTTCTTCAGATACCCGGCCCAGGCGGTGAATGAAAACGCGGAGGGTTCAATGTCCAACACAACGCAAACGGAAGCGCTCTACCAACACGCGAAGCTGCGAATACCCGGCGGGACGCAATTGCTCAGCAAGCGTCCGGAGATGTTCGCGCCTGACGTGTGGCCCGCGTACTATCGCGAAGCTCGTGGGTGCGAGGTCTGGGACCTCGACGGCAATCACTATTTTGACATGACCCACAACGGCGTGGGCTCCTGTCTGCTTGGCTATGCGGATCCCGACGTGACCAGCGCGGTAACTTCCAGAATCCAACACGGAAGTATGTGCACGTTGAATGCGCCCGAGGAGGTGGAACTGGCAGACCTCCTGTGCGAAATTCATCCCTGGGCCGATCAGGTGCGCTTCGCCCGCTGCGGCGGAGAAGCCTGCGCGGTTGCGGTGCGTATCGCGCGCGCCACAACGGACAGATCGGTCGTCGCGATTTGCGGATACCACGGCTGGCAGGACTGGTATCTCGCGGCCAATCTCGGCACGGCGGATTCGCTCAGGGGACATCTGCTGCCGGGATTGGCCCCGCTGGGTGTCCCACGCGAATTGCGGGGCACCGCAGTGACGTTCGAATATGGTAATCGCGCAGCCTTTGACGCGCTGATTGGGACGCATGCCGGACGCTTGGCCGCTGTCATCATGGAGCCTTGCCGCTACACCGACCCCGAGCCCGGCTTCCTTGAGCACATTCGCGATCAGGCCCATGCCGCCGGTGCACTGCTCATCTTTGACGAAATCACGATCGGGTGGAGGCTGTGCCATGGCGGCGCCCATCTGCACTTTGGCGTTCACCCCGATATTGCTGTCTTCGCCAAGGCCCTCGGGAACGGGCACCCCATCGGCGCAGTCATCGGGACCCAACAGGCGATGGATGGCGCGCACGGCTCGTTCATCAGCAGCACCTACTGGACGGAAGGAGTGGGCCCCACCGCCGCGCTCGCAACATTACGAAAACTCAAGGCTCAGGGCGTGTGCGCTCACGTCGCGCGCATTGGCGAAATGATGAAGGAGACCTGGCGTGCTGCGGGGGCAAAACACGGAGTCCCGGTGACCGTGGCGGAGGGGTACCCGTGCCTGGCGCACTTCGCATTCGACCACAAGCTAGCTAATGAGATGAAAACGGCGTTTACGACACGCATGCTGGGTCACGGGTTCCTGGCGGGGTCGGCCATCTACCCGACACTCGCCCACACGGAGGAGGTCGTTTCCCGGTATGCCGAAGCATTAGACTCCGTGTTCGCGGAAATCGCTGACGCGCTGGCCAGGGACCGGGTTACGGATCTGCTGGAGGGTCCGCCCGCACACCAGGGATTCCGGCGGCTGCTGTAATCTTCTCCTCTCCGGTTTCTCCACAGGGGGCAACGTAGAGAGATTCGCAGCCTGCGCATTCCAGTTGTCGAAATGAAACGAGGGTAGCTTGCAGTGCATACATGGACACTCATCGACGGCGCAGTCATGGTCGCTTATATTCTGGCGATTGTCACCTTTGGCAGCATGTTTGCGCGGCGGCAAAAGACCGCCGCGGATTTCTTCCTTGCAAACCGCAGCTTCAAGTGGCTGCCCATCGCGTTGTCGGTCATCGCGTCCGACTTGAGCGCGATCAGCTACCTGGGCGCGCCCGCCATGTCGTTTCAGCACGATCTCCGGTACGCGCTCACGATTCTCATTCTTCCCATCGCGGTGCTAATCGCCGTGTACACCGTTGTGCAGGTCTTCTACCGACTGCAAGTCTTCACTGTGTACGAGTACCTCGAGAACAGATTCCACGTGTCCATTCGCATGCTCGCCGCGCTGCTGTTTCTGCTGGTGCGCGGAGGCTGGCTGGCCACGGTGATCTACACTCCCGCACTCGCGCTGTCGGTAGTCAGCGGAATGGACCTCACCTTCTGCATCCTCATCACCGGTATCCTGACCACGCTCTACACGATGCTCGGCGGCATTGAAGCGGTCATCTGGTGCGACGTGGTTCACTTCTGCGTATTGACCTTCGGCATTGTGGTCGCAGTGATCTTCATTCTCTACGATTTCGGCGGCAGCGCAACAGACATCTGGGCTATAGCATCCGAGCATGGCCGCACCCGGATGGCAAGTTTTGACTGGCGCTGGAGCGCCGAGTTCACGGTCTGGGGCATCATTGCCATGAGCCTCGTCAATAACCTCTCGTCGTACGGCGTGGACCAGGTCGTCGTGCAGCGGTACTTCACCGCGAAATCGATGAAGGACCTCGTCAAGAGCGCGGTCGGCCAGTCCCTCCTGGTCATCCCGGTCACGCTCGCGCTGTATCTCGTGGGCACGGGCCTGTTCGCCTATTACCAGCAGCATCCGGACATGATGACGTCGCTGCTGAATCTTGACCCCGATAATCCCGTGCAAGCCACCAATCGCGTCTTCCCGCACTTCATCACCTTTGGGTTGCCCGTGGGGATCTCCGGCCTCGTGATTGCTGGTATCGTGGCGGCCACGATGGGCAGTTTCAGCTCCGGGCTGAATTCCGTGACCACGGTCGTCGTGATGGACTTCTACAAGCGGTTCTTCCACCGCGAGTCCAAAACCGACGGGCATTACCTGCGAGCGGGACGCGTGGCTACTCTCTTCCTTGGCTTCACGGCGACAGGCACCGCTTTCTTTGTGGGCCACTTGGGGACGATCCTCGAGATGACCGGAAAGATTTCGAGCTTTCTCGTCGGACCCATCGTTGCCATGTTTCTATTGGGCGTCCTCAGCAAACGCGCGAACACGCCGGGGGTCTTTCTGGGCACGCTCTGCGGTTTGGGAGCAGTCGCGTGGTGGAGCAGCAGCGTGTTTTGGCTTTGGTGGGGACCCTTGGGACTTGTGGTAAGCGCGGTCGTGGGTTATGTGCTTAGCGTGAACTGGAGCTTGATCGCGGGTAAACCAGGAGAAGAAGGAGTTGAAGCAGCGTCCTGATGACGCCAGGCTTTAAGTCTGGACGCTGCTGAGTGCCGAAACCTCTGCAGTATTGCCAGGGCAATCGCACCAAAGCTGCCCGTCTCGTTACCGCCACAAAGTGCGGCTGGTATCGACTTTCTTTGGAAGCTGCCACAGGTCGATTGCAATGCGGAGTAAAATGAGCTGGAGTGAGGTACGCTCTGGCAGTGGTCCCTAGGCTCACTGGTGAATCGGCGGCGTTGAGCCGCCGCAATGGCCTGAAGGGCCTATGTACTCGCAGCCCTGGGTTGGCCCGCGGAACGCGGGACTACCCGGGTCGGCAGATGCCCCAAGAAGGTTCCCTGAAGGGGATGCATAGCTCCAGGTTCAATCTGACGAACGATAGGTTTGGGATTGGAGACTGACGTCTACGCAACCCTTACAGGGTAGTCAGAATTTGCATCTCAATACCCGGGGTAGGCCTTCGCTGCGCTATGGCCAACCCCGGGCTATGAGTACGTAGGCCTTTCAGGCCATAAGAGCGTGATGGGCCGTTTACCTCAATGGTTTGCGGCAATCGGGTAGCCTCTTCGCACTGCTCGTAGCGTGGCAATTCGCTTGAGACTTCACCGTAGAATGTCTGGGCGGTGGGTACTGAGGCCTGTTGGGAGGCACGGATTCCCTTCATGCAGGTCCGCAGTTTAGGTGCGATTGCCCTGGCAGTATTGCTTTCTTCGCGAAAAGAGCCTAGGATCGTCTCAATCCTTGTCAGATCTTCCCCACGTCAGCCGGAAATCACTCATGTCGCGCAGAGTCGTTCCAAAGAGCAGTTCGCAACCACCTGGGCCCCGTGGTATCCAAACTGAACCGAGGCCTCGCGAAATCGATGAGGCCCTACCCATGTTTCGCGAGGAGATGGTGCGGCGCTGCTGGGATGAATTGGACGTTCTGCTCATTTCGGGCGATGCCTACGTGGATCACCCCTCATTTGGCGTGGGGTTGCTGGGCCGCTGGCTTCAGGCGCATGGCTTTCGCGTGGGCATCGTGGCGCAGCCCCGCTGGACCGGGATCGAAGACATCATGAGAATGGGGCGTCCCCGTCTGTTCGCTGGGGTCACCGCGGGCGCCATCGACTCGCTGCTGGCACACTATACGGCATTCCGCAAGAAACGCAGCGATGACGCCTACACACCTGGAGGCCGTGCAGGCGCGCGGCCGAACCGCGCCACCATCGTGTACACGAACCTGGTTCGCCAGGCTTTTCCAGGCCTCCCAGTTGTCGTTGGGGGTATCGAAGCCTCGCTGCGCCGCGCCGTGCATTACGATTTTTGGACCGACAAGCTGCGCCCTTCCATTCTCCTCGACAGCAAGGCCGATCTGCTGGCCTATGGGATGGCGGAGCGTGCAATCCTCGAGATTGCCCGCCGGATCCAGGTGTTGCGGGAAGGAAGTGACCATGCCGGCGAACGCGATGCGAGCCGCCATCTCGCTGTACTGCGCGGCATACCCGGAACGGCATTTGCCATTTCGTCCCTGGACAGTTTGTGGCAATTGCCGAATGCGCCGAAGAATGACGAGTTGCTTGTCTTGCCTTCTTTCGAGCTCATTCAGTCGGATGCCGGCACGCTCATGGAAGCGACCCTCGCGGTCGAGCGCCAGGTGCACCAGGGCGTTCGATGGGCGGTGCAGTCACACGGCAACCGCCACGTCGTTCTGACGCCACCGGCTGAACCGATGACCACCGAGGAACTGGACGCGCTGTATGCACTGCCGTATACGCGGAGGCCCCATCCCTCGTATTCGCAATTAATCCCGGCCGCACGAATGATCCAATTCAGCGTGACCTCGCACCGGGGTTGCGCAGGCGGGTGCACTTTCTGTTCCATTGCGCTGCATCAGGGACGCGAGATCCAGTCGCGCAGCGCGGATTCTCTGAAACAGGAGGTACAGACGCTAACTGCACATCCGGATTGGGCTGGAAGCATATCCGACGTCGGCGGGCCAACGGCCAACATGTGGGGCGCTCGCTGCGCGGGCGGACCCGCGAACTGCAAGCGGGCCGATTGCCTTACGCCCACGGTGTGCCGCTATTTCGAGACCCGGGAAGATGAACTGGTCGACCTATTGCGAACGCTCAAGGCGGTGCCGGGCGTTAGACACCTTCGGGTGGCAAGTGGCGTGCGCTATGATCTCGCGAGCGAGAACATCGAATACGTGAAAGCGCTGGTGCGTGAGTTCGTGGGCGGGCAACTGAAGATCGCCCCCGAACACCGCAGCGACCACGTGCTGCGGTTGATGCGCAAACCCAGGTTCGAACTCTTTGAACAGTTTCTGTGCGCATTCGACGAGCAATCGCACCGTGCGCACAAGGAGCAGTACGTGGTCCCCTACCTCATCAGCGCCTTTCCCGGCTGTACCGATGACGACATGCGCGCGCTCGCCGAGTGGCTGCGCGAACGCGGGTGGAAGCCTCAGCAGATTCAGTGCTTCATTCCCACGCCAGGCACGGTGGCAACCGCGATGTACTACGCGGGCATTGACCCAAAGGGAAACCCTATCCCCGTCGCCCGGTCCGATAAAGACCGTATGCGCCAGCACTACATGCTCGCACCAAAGAGCGAGTCCGCCTGGGAGGACACTTCGCAAACGCCTGACGGGAGACGCCGCCGCCGTTGAATGCAGCGTGGTTCTTCTTCCCACGCCGTTGCCTGAGGCAAGTTATCTCCAGGTATCAGCCAAAATCCACGATAGCGATTTCGTATACCCCCACTTCCGGCACTGTGAACTCAACTGAATTGCCATTCTCTTCCATGGGTAGCGATACATCACTTTGCCGCTCAGGACTGGCCAGGGTGACTGAGCGCGCCTTCTTCGGAATGCGCAATTGCACGCGCACATCACGCGCAGGACCATTCTCGCGATAGTTCACAAGATGAACCAGACGCCTTCCGGGCTGCTCCGTCACTTCCGCGCAGAGACCTTGGGGAGCAGTGACGGTAAGCGTCATCCGGTCTGGCCATGCCTTCGCCAGAGCATCCAGAAGATCGGGCGCTTGCGCGCAGCGCGTTATGGAATCCTCCGGCAGATCATCCAGCGCCGGTACAGCGCGCGGACGTGCCCATTCGTCGTGTGTAGTCAGTGGACCCACGGCAGCAATCCGGCCGCCACCGGCCACATACCGGGATATCAGCGTCACATCCTCATCTGAAAGCGCCGCGCAGCCAGCGAGAACAAGGATGGGGTAGCGGGCCAGCTCCGTGAGATGATGATCGTAAATGATCTGAAAACATGCCCGATGCTCAACGAGAGATTGCTCGACTTGCGCCGTCAGCGTTGCATTTTCCACACCGGTGAAGACCTGAGACGCAAAACTCCTCAGTACTGCGATGTCGGCCACTACGTCGGCATTGCGAAGGAGATCGCGGCGCTCGTGGAAGAAGCGGATGTACGGCGCCAGGTTGTCCGCCATGGGTTCCTTCGAACCGGGACGGCGTACGATCTCCCCATATTCGAACCAGCAGACGCATCCCAGGCAATCGAGATTGAACGCCATCGCTTCAGCCATCTCGAGCGGCGACGTCGTGTACAGGAAGGCCATGTTGTTCATGCGGCGGGCGATCTTGTAGGTCTGTATGCGGGTGTGGAGCCGGCCATCTCGGAGGCCGGGCATCGGCCCTTCGTCCCAGTATGCTTCTCCCCCTTGCAGCAAGCGGCCGTGATCAATAGGCGGACGTATCCGGTCTCCCGCGCCGCCGGGATTGCATTCGAGGAGGATGTCCTTCCGCAGCGTCCGCGCATAGACGCCCATGTCACGATAGGAGTCGGCGAGGGACTGCGCCTGAAAATCGAGCCATGCACGGCGGAGCAAGTCTTCCGGCGCCCCCGTCATAATGGACTGCACCGTTTCGGCATTGATGGTACCGAATGCCGCGACCTGGTCTGCCGCAAACTTCTCCGCGAGGAATTGCTGGAACCGCCGCACCGAGTTCGCATCGCTTCCGGGACCATATGAATAATTGTCGAAGTGGATCAGATCGGTCTGGATATCCTTTACCGCGAACTCAACAATTCGTTTGTAGAAAGCCTGGGCATCGGGATGATTGCGGTCCCAGTAGTACCGGTACTTGGCCCCGCCGTAGGTTCGCGGTTGGCCGTGCTCATCGAGAAGCACCCAGTTGCTGGCATCAGGGAGCTCCTTGAACAAGGGTTCCCACAGGAATGCTCCGCTATAGGTATACACACCAACACGAAGTCCCGCCTCGTGGCATAGTTTGGAGAACTGGACCGCATCTGCCATGCTCTGCCGCTCGGCCTCGAGCCCCGCGCCCTTGTAGCAGTGACTCATCACGAAGTTCACGCCGAGCGCCTTCAGGCGGCCGACCATCTCGGCGCTGTGTTCGCGCGCGTACGCGGCCTGTTGTTCAGGCGTAGGCTCGTAGCCCGGCGCGCCATCCCTCCGCACCCGAAACTGAAGAGGTTCCCAACTGCCCGCCATGACAATGCCTTCGTTGGCCAGCCATGCGGGCCGCTCAACGAGCGGCAGGGTGAGGGGCTGCGCCAGAATGCTGGCGGAAGCCATAACAGATAGGGCAACATGCAAAATGAACCTCATCGCTGGTCCTCCGGCGGTCCTGTGAAACTCGGTTCTCTCAGGATCAAAGTCAACTCTTCTTGGAGGTCTTGACCGAAAAGGCCCCAAACTGCTGGCGGGCCCTCCGGCTTCCGCATTTCGGACACTTCACGCGGGCCTTATCGTGGTCCGCCATGTTCATCTGGAGTGCAAAAGACTTGTGGCAGGCTTCACACCGATACGAATAAGTTGGCATCCCCGGTTCCTCCCCGCGCTCTGGCCCCGTGGTGGCCCCCAGCCCCTGCCTATAATGGCACACAACGGGTCCAGCAATCATGCTGGCCCTCGCCCATTGCGAGGCCCGGACGCGGAATCCGCGGCGTGCGGAATTGAATGGATGAAGGCGCCCCACGTGTTATATTGGATCAACGGGCCGGTGCAAGACAGCGGATAGCGCTGGGTTCAAATGGGGGTCTCCAAATGTCTCGATCAAATCATCATCTGGTGCGTGTAACCGCGTTGCTCATTCTCGCACTTCCGGCAATTGCCTCAGCGGATGAAGTGTGGCTGAGTTCACTCGATCTCACGAAGATGCGGCAGGGCTGGGGAGAGCCACATTCGGACCAATCGCTGATGGAAGGTCCCATCACCATTGCGGGCAGGAAGTTTGAGCGAGGCGTGGCCACACACGCGAAGAGCACTCTGTGGCTCGAACTCGACGGAGAGGTTACGGAATTCCTCGCGTCGGTGGGCGTGGACGACACGGCGGCCGGGGGCACCGCCTCCGTTGAATTCATAGTCGCGGGCGATGGCAAGTCCCTGTGGCGTTCAGGCGTGATGCATCATGGCGACGAATCGAAAGACATCCGCGTGGATGTGCGGGGCATGCGGAGCCTGTTGCTGCTGGTGATGCCCACAGATGATGGTGTCAATTTCGACCACGCGGATTGGGCCGAGGCCCGCTTCCTCTACGATGGAGCCGCGCCCGTGGCTATCGTTGCGCCTCGGGAGGATCCCGTCATTCTCACCCCCAAACCAGGTCCGGCGCCGCGCATCAATGGGCCCGGTGTCTACGGCTGCAGACCGGGCAACCCGTTCCTCTACCGCGTGCCAACGACCGGTGTGCGCCCCATTGCCTTCACATGCGACAACCTGCCCGCGTCGCTCTCCCTCAATACGGAGATGGGCATAATCGTGGGCACGGCGCCGGAGCGTGGCACGTATGAAGTGATGCTGCGTGCGAAGAACCATCACGGCGAAGCCTCGCGATCGTTCCGCATCGTAAGCGGAGACACGTTGGCCCTGACGCCGCCGATGGGGTGGAACCACTGGTACGCCCATTACAATCGGATCACCAACGCCATGATGCGCGAGGCTGCGGACATCATGGTGTCGAGCGGAATGGCCGACGTGGGCTACCAGTTCGTAAGTATCGATGACTGTTGGATGAATGCGGAGGAGTACGATGATCCCTTGCGCGTGGGTCCGCCACGCGATGCCAACGGAAACATCCTGCCCAATCAGCACTTCCCCGATATGCGCGGGCTGACGGACTACATTCACGCGAAGGGACTCAAGGCCGGCATCTACATTTCGCCGGGGCCGCGCACCTGCGCGGGGTTCGCGGGAAGTTACGGACACGAAGCACAGGATGCCAAGCAGTTCGCGGAGTGGGGCTTTGACCTGCTGAAATATGACCTATGCTCCTATGGCGAGATCATCGGCAGTTCGATGACCGTCGAAGCGCTGAAGAAGCCCTACATCCTCATGGGCGGCTTGTTGAAACAGCAGCCGCGCGACATTCAGATGAACCTCTGCGAATACGGGCTTGGCGACGTGTGGGAATGGGGCAAGGAGGTCGGCGGGCAATCGTGGCGAACCAGCGGCGACCTGGGATTTGAACTCAACCGCATTTTCGACGTTGCCCTCGCCAATGCAAAGCACGCCGAGTTCTCGGGCCCCGGCAGTTGGAACGACCCCGACTATATCCAGATTGGCTACATCGGCGACGCCCGAACCACCGGCATGCCGACGCCCTGCTCTCTCACTCCAAACGAGCAGTACGCGTTCATGTCGCTTTGGTGCCTCATGGCTTCGCCTCTGTTCTACAGCGGCGACATGTCGCGGCTCGACGATTTCACCATCAACGTCCTGTGCAATCCCGAGGTTATTGCGATAGATCAGGATCCCCTCGGAAAGTGCGCCCCCGTCATCCCGCTCGCCGAAGAGACGTTTGCGATGGTCAAGGATCTGGAAGACGGTTCGACGGCCGTTGGACTCTTCAATCCCGGGGAATTCGCTGTGCCCATCACCCTCACCTGGGTAGACGCGGGGCTGTCAGGGGTACGCATTGTTCGCGACCTCTGGCGTCAGACGGATATCGGCGAGTTCAGCGGCAAGTTTGAAGCAACCGGTGGGCGGCACGGCGTAGTGATGGTTCGGATGTCACGACCAGATAAGGACTCGTGAGAGCGGGGGCCTACGGCATTTTACGTTAGGTCTCTCCGGGTTAAGATCAGGTGGGCGGCCACAACGGCAGAAGCACCGTTTGTCCCATAGATTCTTCGCACACGTTGTGCCAGAATGGCCAGATCTCACGAGCGGCCGGCGCCGCGAACTTCGGATAACGAATGGGAGTATTGCCATGCGATCCCACCTGAACCGCCGTCAATTCCTGCGTTCATCACTCGCAGCGAGCGCTGCGTTTGGCATGATGCCCCGGGCTCGGGGCGCAGAAAACGCCGTGGCCGCAAACGACCGGATCACCTTGGGCTGTATCGGCGTCGGCGGCATGGGCACCAGCAACATGACGAAGTTTCTCGCGCTGAACGACCTGCAGGTGGTCGCTGTATGCGACACGTACGAGGACCGGCGCCAGAAGGCCAAGGCGCTCGTCGATTCCACGTACGGCGACACGGGCTGCGCGATGTACGCCGACTTCCGGGAGGTGCTTGCGCGGGAGGATATCGACGCAGTCATGATCGCCGCGCAGGACCACTGGCACGCTATCATGGCCACGGCCGCCGCCAAAGCCGGCAAGGACATGTACTGCGAGAAGCCGCTGGGGGTTTCGATAGAAGAGTCGCAACTCATTCGCAACACCGTGCGCGAGAACAAGCGGGTGTTCCAGACCGGCACCTGGCAGCGGTCGCTGGAAGATTTCCAGCGTGCTTGCACGCTCGCACGGAACGGTTACGTCGGCAACATTACCCGCGTGGAAGTGGCCACGGAAGGACCGCAGTATCGCCCCAAGTACACCGGCTCGCTTGACGCGCAGCCCGTGCCGGAAGGGTTTGACTGGGCCATGTGGCGCGGACCGGCTCCCGACAAGCCTTACAACCGGGGCCGCGTCGAATGGCCCGACTGGTATCTCATCTGGGACTACTGTGCGGGCTTCATCTGCAATTGGGGCGTGCACCACCTGGATATCGCCAACTGGGGTTGCCCGCGTGTCGGCGAGATACCCTTCGACATCGAGTGCACGGCAACGTATCGCAGCGAAGGTTTCACGGACAACGTCGATACCTGGAACGCTACCTTCACCTACGATGACGGCCTGATCATGCACTTCACCGACCGCGACCAGCAGAAGTCGGGCTGCCGCTTCATCGGTGACGAGGGCTGGGTGCACGTCGATCGCTCCGGCATCTGGGCGGAACCGGAATCGCTGTTGACGGTCCCGTTCAAGGACACGGACCTGCGGCTCACCGACTCCACGAACCACGGGCAAAATCTTGCTGACTGTATCCGGTCGCGCCAGGACCCGGTGTCAAACGTGGATGCGGCTCATGTCGCGTCCTATCAGGGCATGGTGGCGGACATCGCGGGACGCTTGAAGCAGAAGCTGCGCTGGGACCCGAAGGCGGAACGCTTCATCGACAATGATGAAGCCAACAAGATGTTGCATCGCCCCATGCACAACGGGTGGTCGGTGTGACGCGCGGAAGAACCGCGTGCGATTGGAGATGGCCGATATGGCTAAACTGAAACGGCGCGCATTTCTCACATCCTGCACGCTTGCGGCGGCTGGCCTGTCGCTGCCGCGGGGCGAGGCGGCAAGCCTATCGGCCACGCATTCCGCGCCACCGGGCGGTGCCGACAGGCCGAACATCCTGCTCATCATGACCGACCAGCAGCGCGGCGACTGTCTCGGCATTGACGGTCATCCGGTGCTGTTGACGCCGACCATGGATCGAATCGCCGCGCAGGGCGCGCGCTTCACCCACGCCTACACCACGTGCCCTTCGTGCATTGCCGCGCGCCGCTCGTTGCTGTCAGGCCAGTTTCCCGCCACGCACGGCATGGTGGGCTATCAGGACGGCGTGGAGTGGAATGCGCCTCCCACCTTGCCGCAGGTGTTGAAGGATCACGGCTACCAGACGTATCTCGTGGGGCGGAACATGCACCAGTATCAGCCGCGCAAACGCTACGGCTACGACCACATGGTCGTCAACGGGCGTGAAGATGGTGACTACGAAGAATGGCTGAGCCGGGTCGAGCCGGAAGGAAGCGGCGGTTACTACGGCACCGGGGTCATGCACAACGACTGGACCGCGCGGCCCTGGCACATGCCCGAGGCCTATCACCAAACCAACTGGACGGTCAACGAGGCGCTCGAGTTCCTGCGCAAACGCGACCCGTCGTGCCCGTTCTTCCTGACGGTTTCGTTTCTGGCGCCCCATCCGCCGCTCGTTCCTCCGGCCGCGTACATGGAGCGCTACCTGCGCACGGATCTTCCCGAGCTTGTGATCGGCGATTGGGCCGAGCCGCCCGGAAACAAGGGCCTCGGCATGGGCCAGAGCGCCGGCCGCGTTCAGCTCGAAGGCGATGCGCTGCGGTCCGCCCGCGCGGCCTATTACGGGCTCATCAACCACGTCGACGATCAAATCAACCGTTTGCTGAACCCGGTGAACGGGCTAAAGGATGACCATACCATCAACGTTTTCACGAGCGATCACGGCGAAATGCTGGGCGACCATTACCTGTGGCGCAAGTCGGTTCCCTACGAGCCATCTGCCCGCATTCCCTTCCTGATCCGGCCTACGGCGCGCTCCGGCATTGCGTCCGGCACCGTCGTCGAACAGGCGGTGTGCCTGGAAGACATCATGCCCACGCTGCTGTCCATGGCGGGCATCGGCCCGCCGGAGACCGTTGAAGGAATGGACTTGTCGCCCCTGATGCGGGGCGAATCCGCAGCAACGCGTCCCTACCTTCACATCGAGCACGCGCCGCTGCACCATACGCTCACCGATGGCAAGGAAAAGTACATCTGGTTCGTCGCGGATGGCAGGGAGCAGTACTTCCGATTGAGTGAAGATCCGAACGAGCTTCGCGATCTCGCCCGGAAGCGCAAGCATGCGGAACGCGTGACGCATTGGCGGCGTCTGCTGGTCAGGGAACTCGCCGGACGCCCGGAAGGCTTCTCCGACGGCAAGTCCCTGATACCGGGAGTTCCGTACGCTCCCCTTTGCCGTTCAACCTGACGCGGCGCCTGGGAATGTATGCACCCATGCTTTGGGTGCGGAAGGAGGAGATGATGGCGGACATCGAAATCGGACTGAACACGGAGGCGTTTCGCCATGCGGACAAAACCCTCGAATACTCGCTTGCGGCAATCCGCAAACAGGGATACCGCTACTGCGAACTCAACATGCTGAACGGCCGCGACCTGCTCTGTGAAGCGGGGTACTACGGCGCGGTCAGCATGGAACGCGATCCGCTCGAGGTTCGGGACATCGTGGAGAGCTTCGGTCTAAAGGTCAGCGCGGTCAGCGCGCACGCGCCCATGGCCCAGCCTGAAATCAGCGTGCCGTTTCTGACCCGGGCCATCGAGTACGCCGATGCCGTCGGCGCAACCTGCGTGTGCACCGACGA
>JADLCA010000560.1 GCA_020847495.1 Candidatus Hydrogenedentota bacterium
AACTCGATTCAATTGTCGACCAAATCAACAACCGACCAAGGAAATGCCTCGGATACCGAACCCCCAATGAAGTCTTCCAGCAAGTACGTCTCCAACGCCTACTTGCACTTGGCTCTTGAATCCAGGGCGGCTCAACAGGGTCCTGTCCACTTGTTGAGCACCTCAGAACGACTTGGTATGCTCACGCCGAAAAGGCGTCGCGGCGCCCAATGCTGATCGCACGCATGAATCTAAGAACGGCAGTTGAACCGCCACGGTCACCCACTGGGTGAGGGACAGACCCCGTGTTTCGCTCCGCAACGCCTACGCGAAAGACGGGGGTCAGTCCCAATCAACTGCCGTTTTTAGCATGAATACCGGCCTTGCGGCCTTGGAGTACAACTCGTTGCCTGATCCGTCATCGCAGACAGACGATGCTGCCTCGTCTCCTGCCTCGCCGCGGGACACGCCTGCAGGACGGCGCCGCGGCGCGGTGTCCTTCGTCGTAGTCTTTCTCGGCGCAACAGTCGCGCTGCTTGTGCTTGCGCGCTACACAGTCAATACACCGTTCGTCAACTGGTACTTGTTTCAAGTGGCTCGCAGCACCTCATGGGCACTCGGCCTCATTGGCGAATCCAGCACGGTCGAAGATCCGCGGATGTACGCCGGCCGCGAAGAGAGCGTCCGCGCCGAGCTGGTTGGGGCGGCTCCCACGGAGCGCCCGCACGGGGCGAAAGGACAGCCGCCCCTGACAGCCTACGAGGTGTGGATCTACCGTTCCTTCGTGCTCAAGCGCCAATACGAACAGACGCGTGCCGCGATTCAGGAAACACGGCCCCGCGAAGGGGCCATTCCCGCAGATGAATCCCAGCGCATCATGGCATTGCGGAAAGACTTCGATCGTTTGGCCGCGGCCACGCGCCAGGACGGCCCCGCGGGGCGGATGCAGGTCATGCCGCCACAGATGGGGGATCTTCTGAGTACGGTCGAGAATGCGCTGCGCAAGTTGGAAAACAACGCACAGCCTGCAGAGGCGTCGCGCGACACCCTGCTTGCGGAACTGGAGGCGAAACTAACGGGCGCGCTCGCCCAGCAGAATGCGTTTCTGCGCGCGCGCGCCGCGCAACTTTCAATGCAGGTGTACGAGCGTCACGGGCCCACCGTATCCTACGTCGCGAAAGCGGGACTGGCCGCGCAGCTCCGCCTCGCCGAGGCCGAACTGGCCAGAACGCGCCAGGCTTCGAACGGGGGCCGCGTGGAGCAACTTGAGGCGCAAGTCGAGACTCTCAAGGCGAAACGCGCAGCCGCTACAAGCCCCGCGGAACTAGCGATCCTCGATCGAGACGTCCGCTTCCACTTCAACGTCGTTCCCGATTGCGGGGCGCTCCCATCCATGGCGATCTTTGCCGCGGCGATTCTCGCGTTTCCGGCGGGCCTCTGGAGAAAACTCGCGGGGATGCTCGTGGGGATTCCCGCGCTCTATCTCATCAACGTCGCCCGGCTCGCCTGCCTGGCCGTGATCGGCGCCTACTGGGGGAATGGAAAGGAATTCGAGTTCGCACACGAGTACGTGTGGCAAGCCGTGTACATCATCTTCGTGGTGATGGTCTGGCTGCTATGGGTGGAACTGCTCGTCCGGCCGGGGGGCGTATGGCGCAAGAAGACCGCATAAGGCGCTTCCTGTGGTTCTTCGCCAAAGTGCTGGTTGCGACCCCTCTGTGTCTCGCCATCTGGTGGCTGGCGTTGCCGTACTATGCCCGTTGTATCGGCGCGGTCGCGGGCGTTGTGCTTCGGGCAGGTTTCGGGTTTCCGATCGACAGCGTCACCGTCGAGCCTTCCGGGATCCTTAACACTGGAACCACCTTGGGCTTCACCTTGCGCGGCCAGAACCCCGCACTGCCCATCGCGCAACTGGTGAGCAACATCGCCACCTATGCGGCCCTCGTCCTCGCGACATCCGGTGTGACCTGGAAACGGCTCCTGGTTATTGGAGCGGCGGGCGCCGGCGTACTCGCCGTGGGCCACGTCGTGTACCTCGTGCTGGTGTTTGCCTATTCAAGCGCCATGGCGGAAAACCCGGTGCTTCCCACCGCTATCGCGCAAGCGTTCATCACACTCCCGTTCGTGTTGTGGATTGCTCTCGCCTACTGGAGCCAGGCCGATTGGATGAAGGGGTTGAAAGACGCCCAGGATTCGCCTGCCAAAGCACCCTGAAGCGTGTCCACGCGTACCCTTTGGAGTGCGGCGGCTTGCCGCCGCTTTTCCTGAGCAGGCTTGCCTGCGGCTCATGGTGAGTGTCCGGCACGCCGGAATCGGCTGTCCGGTGAATGCTGGGGCGCATCCTGCGCACGGCATGGTGTCGCACCTTCAGCGCTCAAGACAGGGGTAATACCCCATACCCAGGGCGCCGCTTCGCTCTGCCCTGGGCTCATATGGCGTCGGCCCTTCAGGCCTCAAGAGGGACCGTACGCAGTCTCGACAAATCTTCCTTCCCTATTGGCATTCAATCGTGTTCCTCTACACCATCTGCGTTCCCATGCGAACTCCGCGCCTCTGCGTTGAGGTGTCCTCAAACCACGGGCGAGACGCCCGTTCCCGTGCGCTTCCGAGCGCATCACGTCAGAGCGGTGTAAGTCCGCTCCCGAATGACGTCACGAGTCGGTAGTCAACCATAACTGCATCAACCGCGAGGTTGGGT
>JADLCA010000561.1 GCA_020847495.1 Candidatus Hydrogenedentota bacterium
AACTCGATTCAATTGTCGACCAAATCAACAACCGACCAAGGAAATGCCTCGGATACCGAACCCCCAATGAAGTCTTCCAGCAAGTACGTCTCCAACGCCTACTTGCACTTGGCTCTTGAATCCAGGCGTGATGATTCTTGTCTCCGCAATCCATTCCAACGTACGTGCTATACTTCTTCATGGCCGGTCTCCCTTTCTGGGCCTACGCCCGATTGTCTCTTGGAGAGCTTCATGCTACTCCGCGAGACCGGCCTTCTCATCCTAACTTCATGGTGAGTCTTTGCGGTTCGTCTGCTACACTACGAGTCCTTTGGGAGAGAATCTGTCAATCGTGCGGGAGGAGTCGAACATGCGGATTGCATTTGTTGTGTTGGCCGCGTTGGCGGGATTTGTGCCGGCGGGGGCCGAACCGGGTGTGGCCAAAACCGGCGATGTGGTCATCTACCGCGACCCTCAGTTTTACGCGGCGTTTCCATCGATCGTGCGGCGGGCGGACGGTGAACTCATTGTTGCGTTCCGGCGCGCGCCGGACCGGCGCGTGTTCGGGGAATCGGGCAACAACCATGTAGACCCGAACAGCTACCTGGTGCTCGTCCGTTCGAAGGACAACGGCCAAACCTGGAGCCAGCAGCCCGAACTCATCCTGGCGCATCCGTTCGGGGGCTCGCAGGACCCCTGCATGCTGCAATTGAATGATGGATCGATCGTGTGTTCGAGCTATGGCTGGGCGCGGGTTGATGACGCGGTGCGCGAAAACTTCTCGGAAACCCTGCGCCACGGCAACTTCGTGTTCATGGGCGGCTATCTGGTGCGCTCGGAAGACGGCGGAAAGACCTGGACCGATCCGATTCTGCCGCCGTCCGTACCCGGCAACGCCGCGGGAACCGTCTTTGGCACGCCTTCGCCCGCGTACAACCGCGGAGCGATGACCCAGGATGAGAAGGGCCGTATCTACTGGGCCGTCGCGTCACCGGCGGAACTGGAGCCCCGCCGGACTGAGGTCCATCTCATGACGTCCGATGACGGAGGACTTACGTGGCAGTACCGCTGCCCCATCGCGAAGGATGACAAAGTCACCTTTAATGAGACCTCGCTCTACCAAACCCCAAACGGTGATATCGTCGCGTTCATGCGGACCGCCAACTTCGACGACCACACTGTAGTTGCCCGGTCCACCGACGGCGGCAACACCTTCGAACCTTGGACGAGCACCGGGTGGCAGGGCCATCCGCACTATGCGTTGCGCTTGCCCGACAACCGTGTGTTCCTTGTCTACGGCTATCGCCACGCACCCCATGGAGTCCGCGCGCGTGTCCTCAACGCCGAATGCACGGATTTCGCCGAGGCCGAAGAAATCGTCTTGCGGGACGACGGCCAAGGCGGCGACTTAGGCTACCCCTGGGCCACGCTTACCGGCGATGGCCGAATCCTCGCCGTCTATTACTTCCACGACCAAGGCCGCATCAGTCACATCGCCGGGACGTTTCTGGAGATCGTCAAATAGAGGTGGCAGAGTCGGGACTTCTCACCACCGCCAAGGACTCTCGATCGGCCGGACGCCGCAAGTAATGAATGGACTCGCGGCAAAGAACCCAAAGGGGATATTCAAGACAGAATCAGACTTTTGTCTTGACTTTGTTACGGTTTTCGATTACGATTTTCGTAATTCGTATGGATGCGCAGGTCCTGCAACGAGAAATCCTCCTGGCCTTCTGGAAGGCCACATCCTTCACCATGCGAGCGAGGAACCAATGGCCGGCAACTGGATGCTCAAGGAACTGCGGTACCACGGCTATGACATCAGTCCGGACACATTGTACCCGCGGTTGAAGCGCATGGCGGAGCACGAGCGGCTCGCCTGCCAGACACAGGGGAACAGCGTGCGCGCGCGAAAGTCCTATCGCATCACCAGGCTCGGCACCGAGGGCCCGATATCGTTCGTACACAAATGGCCGAACTGGCCAACGAAGTCAAACTGGCGTGCCCGTCGCTGATGCGGCGCCATCAGAGAAGCGGCGGCAAGTCTAAGCCTTGATTAAAGGCCATCAACGTCAAGGGTGAAGCCGCACGCGCGATGGCGATGGCCGAGACCGCCGGAGGGCCCGGCGGCACGAATCCCGGGGTCGAAGTGATTGGTTTGAGGCAACGGAAGCCCATCATGCGCTTGCTCAAACGAGAATTGGGTGTCTTTGACGCCCTGATGTTGGGGCTGGGGTCGATTCTGGGCACGGGTATCTTCGTCAGCATCGGCCTTGCTGCTGGAATTGCCGGGCCTTCGGTGATCGTCGCCATCGCGCTTGCCGCGGTGGTGGCGACGTTCAACGCTCTGTCCTCGGCGCAGCTTGCCGCCGTTCACTCGGTCAGTGGCGGAACCTACGAGTATGGCTATGAGTTTCTGTGGCCGGCCCTAGGCTTCACGGCAGGGTGGACATTCTTGCTTGCAAAGGCAGCTTCGGCGGCGACGGCCGCCCTTGGATTTGCAGGCTATCTATCGAGCAGCACCGGTGTATTCGAGGACGGCAGGATACCTGTTGCCTTTCTGACGGTAGTCCTGCTAACCGCCGTTGTGCTTTCGGGCATCCGACGCTCAAGCCGACTTAACATCATGATAGTGTCCATTACGGTGCTTGCGCTTCTAGCGTTTGTCGTCTTGGGTTTGTGGATGCAGCTCACCAACGGTGAAACGAACCACTTCCGCCCGTTCTTCAGAGGCGAAGATGCCGCCAGCGCCACCGCCAATATGCTGCACGCTTGCGCGCTCATGTTCGTCGCCTACACCGGCTACGGACGAATCGCAACGCTGGCGGAGGAAGTCGCCGATCCCCGGCGCACGATCCCGAGGGCGATTATCGGGACACTGCTGGTCTCGGCGCTGCTCTATATTGCCGTTTCCGTCGCTGGCATCGGGTCAGTCGGCCCTGGATTCCTGTACCGGGCGACTGAGGGTGAAGCTGCCCCGCTCGAGCTGGCGTCCCGCGAGTTCGGCATTGCGCTGCTGCCCAAACTGGTCGCCATCGGTGCGGCGGCGGCGATGCTTGGTGTCCTGCTCAACCTCGTGCTTGGATTATCGCGCGTGTTGCTGGCCATGGGGCGCCGTGGCGATATGCCTGCGCGTATGGCACGGCTCGATCGCACGCGCGCCACCCCCGTAGCGGCAGTGCTGACGGCCGGAGCGCTTATCGCCGGCTTGACGCTGGTTGGCAGCGTGAAGACGACTTGGTCGTTCAGTGCGTTCACTGTCCTTATCTACTATGCAATCACCAACGCCGCGGCCTTGGCAATGCCGCCCCGTCTGTGGATCTTCCCGCGCTTGGTCCCCATCGTCGGATTGATCGCGTGCCTCTTCCTCGCTCTATGGGTCGAATGGCACATCTGGCTGACAGGTCTGGCCCTGATCGCAGCTGGCCTCGTCTGGCATTGTCTGATGAATCGGTTCAACATGAGACCCGGAGATACCCGTTCATGAAACGAATCGTGCTCTCCAATCTCCGTCCTCCGCGAAGCGTCGTCTACTGGCGGTGGTTTCCCGAAGCTGTCCAGGCGCTCCTGCTGGCGGTCTTTATTGCATTGATCGCCTACGGTTGGGGCCGCTACACGCCCGAAGGGGTGAATGATAAGCTCTATGCCAAAAGCAACATCGTGAATCTGCTGGTCTGGGGACTGTGGTGGCCCACGATGATTCTCGCGGCGGTGCTGCAGGGCCGCGCTTGGTGCGCCGTCTGTCCATTGGAACTGGTCAGTAGCGTGAGCGAGAGTCTCACCAGCCGCATCGGGATTCCGCCACGAAAGGTCACGCGATGGATGCGCGCCGGATGGCTAATCCTGCTGCTCTATGGCGTGGCGCAGATGATGATTTCCGCCGCACATATGCATCGGGTACCGATGTACACCTCGATGTACCTACTGGTCATGTTGGTCCTTTCTGTGCTGATGGGGCTGTTCTTTCGCGACAGGGCCTATTGCCGCGCGCTGTGTCCCGTAGGCCTTCTATTGAAAGTATACGGTCGCGGTGGCGCACTTGCTGTCCGGCCGTCGAGGCCCGGCTTACCGGCGGATTCGCGACTCTCTCAAACGTGCAGGACCCTTTTGAATCCAATACGCCTCGATCGAGCCCGCGGCGACGAATGTCTGATGTGCCTCGACTGCGTACAAGCGGATCGGGAAGAAGGCCGTATGCAACTGCAACTTCGCGCGCCCTGGAACAGGCATGACCAGCGCCCATTGCTTGCGGACTGGCCCGTTACGCTGTTCATCATGATGGTCAGCGGCTTCGTCACTTCCGAAATCTCTGGGCTTTCCTCCGCGGCCGACGCGGCCTTCGCCTGGGCGCCGTCGCACATAGGCGTCTTTGCGGGGCTCGGCGCAAGCAACGGATGGATCATGGGCGTATGGACCATCATCATCTTTCCATTGCTGCTTTGGACGGTGCTGGGCCTTGTCGCGATGCCCTTTGTGCGTTCGAGGAACCTGGGCGCTATTTGGCGAAGCATGGCTTTGCCTGTATCGCTCATCATTATGGCCGCGCATATGACGAAGGCCTT
Source organism: Candidatus Hydrogenedentota bacterium (assembly GCA_020847495.1). Classification (GTDB taxonomy): domain Bacteria; phylum Hydrogenedentota; class Hydrogenedentia; order Hydrogenedentales; family SLHB01; genus JAHDWY01. Next base: position 4,542 of record JADLCA010000561.1, read on the forward strand.
CGAAAAACTCTCCACATGGGGCGGTTACCTGCCCCTCGCGCTGCACGATCCGGCGGGAGAGGCCACTGCGCGCGGCATCACGGAAAAGGTCCTGGCGCCGCCTTCGGCACTCGTCGGCATGCCCGTGATTCTCTCCATTGGGACCTTGCTGCTCATCGCCGCGCTGTACGTGATGAGGCGGGAGACCGGGCTGCACACGGCCTCAAGAACGCAAGATCCTTGCTATGCGTGCGTTGGCGAATCATCAAATCAGTAAGGAAGATGTCCATTGACGGTGAGCATGTTGCGCGACGTGAAGCGTATCGATTTCGTGCAGCGCTGGGTCTGAGTAGTCCGAACTTCCAAGAGGAGACCTGCAATGTCCAAGAACAAATCAGGGAGTCTTGACAGGGGTAGACGCTCATTCATTGCACAGGCCGGCCTGATTTACGGCGCATTCGGAATCGCTACTGCCGCGGGCGCAGCCGACGAACACGAAGAGGCGGAAGTCTCTCCGGCAGAGGATTTGATGCGGGAGCACGGCGTGCTCAAGCGCATTCTCCTGGTGTACCGGGAATCTCTGCGTAGACTCGATTCCGGCGGGGAGCTGCCACCGGAGGCCATTCGTGATTCCGCGGAGATCATCCGCTCCTTCATCGAGGATTACCACGAGAAGCTGGAGGAGGACCATCTTTTCCCGCGCTTCCGCAAGGCCAACCGGCTGGTCGATCTGGTGGATGTTCTGCTTGCGCAGCACCAGGCCGGGCGAGGGTTGACGGACACAGCCCTGCAACTTGCCACCCTTGAATCGTTGAAGAACGCGGATGACCGGCGCATGCTCGCCCAGTGCTTGCGTCAGTTCATCCGGATGTACGAACCCCACGAAGCGCGCGAGGACACCGTGCTGTTTCCGGCGTTCAGGCAGATCGTCAGTCCGCACGAGTACGGCGCGCTGGGCGAGGAATTCGAGGAGATCGAGCATGGCCGCTTCGGTGAGGACGGCTTCGACATGATGGTGGAGCGCGTGGAGGCCATCGAAAAAAAGCTGGACATCTACGAGCTGAGCCAATTCACTCCCAAGGCGTAGTTGAATGAACGTATTCAAGCAATCAATCGCGACCAGCGCGCACCCTGCGGTCATTTTGATCCGCTTCTCGATAGGCGCGGTATTTCTCTCCGAGGGCATTCAGAAGTTCCTGTATCCGGTCGCGCTCGGTGTAGGCCGTTTCGAGAAGATGGGTTTCGAGGCCGCTGCATTTCTCGCCCCGATGGTTGGGACGTTTGAGATTGTCTGCGGGGTGATGGTTCTGGCCGGCTTGCTGACCCGGGTCGCGGCCGTGCCGCTGGTTGCCATCATGCTGACGGCGATCATGACAACCAAGGTGCAGATTCTGGTGGGCCATGACCTCTGGGGCTTTCACGTGCGCCAGCTTTCCACCTACGGATTCTGGAGCATGGCCCACGAAATGCGCACCGACCTCGCCATGCTGCTGGGTTCGCTGTTCCTGCTCGTTGTTGGCGGCGGCATGTGGTCCATGGACGCTGTGCTTCAACGCCGGAGTCAACCGCAGAAAGACCCCGATTGAAGTTGGTACGCTACGAACGTCGAGGACGCGTCCGCGAGGTACTCATAGGATTTCGTCAGCCGTAACGCCGGTTCATTGCTGGAAATCAACAAGTCAGGAGTTCTCTCTGCTGCCAAGGACTCTCGCGCTTGCGTCCGCCACGAGCGGGGTTGCTATCGGAGTCCCTCCTTCTTGTACTTTTTCAGCAGCTCCGCGAGTGACTGGGCGGTTTCCGGGTGCTGCGCGATCACATCGTTCTGCTCGCCGACATCGGTTGCGACATCGTATAGCTCGGACGGGTTTTCCTTTCCCGTCTTCGGGTTCTTCGACCCCTCGATGTACTTCCAAGGCCCCTTGCGAATGGCGAGGCGGTTGGCCTGTTCGAGTATCAACGGGCTGCCTTGGGCGTCTTTCCCCAGAAGCGCGGAGAGACAGTCCCGGCTGTCACGCGCGGCGTCATCCGGGACTGCTTGATTCAGCAGGCCGGCGAATGATGCCAGAAAATCGACTTGGGAAATCAGGGCGTCCGAAACACCCGGGGAAACCGTGCCGGGCCACCGGACAATCAACGGGACGCGCGTGCCGCCTTCGTAGATCTGATACTTGCCGCCCCGGTATGCGCCGGAGGCGTCGTGACCTCCGTCTACCTCGGCGGTTGATGTGTGGACCGTTGTGCCGTCACGATACCCGTCGTCGTAGACGGGCCCATTATCGCTCGAGAAGATCACGATCGTATTCTCTTCGAGGTCCCATCGCGTAAGCTCACTCAGAATCTCCCCAACGGTCCAATCCAACTGGACCATGGCACCGCCCCGGTAGCCAAGCGCGCTTGTACCGCGAAACCGGGAATGAGGAGCGCGCGGCACGTGGATGTCCTGTGAGCAGAAATGCAGGAAGAATGGGCGTTCGTGGTTCTCTTCGATGAAGGTTCGTGCCTTCGCCACGAAGGTGTCCGCCATGGCCTCGTCATTCCACAACGCCTGCCGGCCCCCTTTCATGTAGCCAATCCGGCCAATTCCGTTGATGACACTGTTGTTGTGCCCGTGAGTGCTTGGATAATAGGTCATGGACTCGGGGTTCACGGTGCCATCGGGATACTCCGTGCCCGGTGTGCTTTCATCCAGAGGTTTTTCATAGGAAATGGATATCGGGTCGGCGGGATCGAGATTGACCACACGGCCATTTTCGACATAGACACACGGAACGCGGTCGTTGGTCGCGGGCAGGAGGAAGGCATAGTCGAACCCGATATCGGCGGGTCCGGGTTGAATCGCTCCGTTCCAATCGATGGGACCCGCCCCGAGTCCAAGATGCCATTTGCCAATGACGCCCGTGTGATAGCCCGCCTTTTGGAAGACATCGCCGAGCGTAAGCTGGCCCGGGTCGATGGCCATGTTCGCGTTGCCCGGGAGTATCCCTGTGCCCTGCTTGCGGAAGGCCATCTCGCCCGTCAATAGGGAATAGCGGGATGGTGTGCACGTCGCCGCGGCGCAGTGGGCATCGGTGAAGCGCAATCCCTCGGAGGCCATGCGATCAAGGTTCGGTGTGGGGATCAGTTGAGCGCCGTTTGCGCCCAGATCGCCGTAGCCCACGTCGTCGCCATAGATGATGATCACGTTTGGGGTGCGGGCAGGCACGGCGCCACGGGATCGCATGCCCAGGAACTGGGCCGCCATCGCCCCGGCTGTCAAGGTAAGAAATTGTCTGCGGTTCATACTGTCGTGTCCTCTCTCAATCTAGCCGGACGACCCTATGCGATCGGAGGCAACGGCCACCGGCTGCGATGTTCCATCGCGCCGCGGGGTTCCGAATGGTGTCGGCCAGTCGTTTCGCCGGGACGAGGCGTGGGTGTCGTAGACCGCTATCCAGCCGGGCTTGCCGTCGATCACGACAATCAGTTCCGAGGCCCCATCCGCATCGAGGTCGCAGAGGGCGCTGTTCACGGGCCAGCCGGGCAGCTCAATGTGTTGTTCGATAGAGCCGCCGCTATCCACAACGTAGAGATCGCCCCAGGGTCGGCTGTTGGGGAGCCTGGCGTATCCGGCGGGGTTGCCTGTTCCCACAACGGCTTCAAGTTTGCCGTCGCCGTCGAAATCACCCATCACGGGTGAGTTGTTATCGAGATAGGCGCGGGTGACATCGGTTGACCATTGGACTTCGCCCGTCGCCAAGTCGACACATCGGATCGCGTGCCGGGCCTGGTGGCCCCCATCGCGCGTGTTCGTAATGCCCACGCCTTCCAAGACGCCGTCGCCGTCCAGATCGCCGAGGGCGATACCGGTGCATCCGAAGGGAATGCGCCGGAGAAGCGTTCCATGCAGGTCGAATACGTGGAGATGATTCCAGTCCTGACTCCGCCGGTGCTCGAGGTCCAGGCCAACTTTCAGCAGTTCCGACGCACCATCGCCTTCCACGTCGTGCACGAAGACGGGCGTCGAGCCGAGGTCTTCCGCGTGGCCATCGCTGCGCCAGACCGGGTTTCCCGCAGCGTTGATCGCCACCATCGACGAGGATTGATCATCATTGTTGTATTCGCTTCCAAAAACGATCTCGTCCTGACCGTCGCCATTTACATCCACAAGCGCCGGGAGACTCCAGCAGAAGACGACTCCGGTGTTGCTGGTCCACTCTTGCGTCCAGTCCAAGGTCGAGTAGCAGGAGAGATTCTGCTGGTCGGCATAGAGGAACTCGACGACACCATCGCGATCTACATCGGCAACAATCGAATTGTTGTTTCCGAAGTGGGTGAGGTTTGCGAGGCGGTTGCGCGGCAGACCAGACGCGGCATTCAGAATCACCGCCCCACTTGGCTCGCCGGGCGCGCCGGGCACAAAGGAGTAAACGACTGCGGGCGACTCATCCGCACGAGCCGGAATCCACTGCAAGTAGGCGCCGGGGAGGGACGAGGCTCCTTGCTCCTCATGAACGGATTGCCAGACCATCGCTCCATGGGCATCCAATGTGACCACGGTCGCGTGCTTCCGATCACCCTGCTCAACCGCTCCGCCAACGCAGATGATGGCATCGCCATTGAGCCTGCCCACTATCGCGTTGACGGGAGTGTGAAGGCCGATGGGAACTCGCCAGCGCTCCCGCAAGGGTTCATCAGCAGACACTATGGCTGTGGCGGCCAGCGCGACCACAGCGATTCGCGCAAAGGAGATCGATCTGGCTACCTGACAATGAAGGCGATGGGACACGCTTGACTTACATGATCGATTCATTGGGGATTTCCTGAAGCACGCTTTCATATTCAGTTCTTGCTTCGTATCCGCCCGCAATCTTAGTCGTCCATTTTCAGATTCTGGACATCGTCAAACACAAGCGCTTCCCGTTCATTGACGCTCCGCGGCGTCACGCGGAAGTTCCGGACCGCAAGGCCATCGACGTGCCGCGCGTAGAGGGCATAGGCGGGCAGGTCGCCGAACATCCAAGCCTCGGGGTACTCGTCTTCCGCTTCGGGGACGGGTGTGCTGATGTCGAGCTTTTCACCCCCGGCGCGGTATGCGATTTCAATGTCTTCCAGAACGATGTCCTTCGCATACAGGCCCGGTATCCCGCTGATCACGCAGGGGAACTCCACGCCGGTCGCGGCGAGCTGCCTGATGCTGATGTGCTCCACCGCGCCCGCGCGGTCCTTGTCCTTCCAGCGGTTGCGGTTGCCCAGGCGGATGAAGAGGGGCGTGGTAACGTTCTGGACCGTGATATTCTGCGCGGTGACGTTGCGCACGGCGGCGCCATCGACGCTTTCCACGGCGATTGCGGAGATCGCCCAGGGCCAGATTCCCTCCGTAAAGAGGCGGCAGTCCTCGATCAGAACGTCGGAGATGTCCGACCAGGTTTCCGTGCCGATCTTAATACAGTTGGCGGCGCTCCGGACCGCGCACTGCGCAATGCGGATATTTTTCATGGCACAGCTGGCGTCTCCGGCGAACCCGTTCTTCAGCACGATGCCGTCGTCGCCGGTGGAAATGAAGCACCGCGTGATGTCCACATCGCTCGACCCGACGATGTCGATGCCATCCGTGTTTTCGCCGTGGTAGTTGTTGTCCAGGATTACGCCCTTGACTTGAACGCGCTCGCACCGGTCCAGCGATAGCGTCCAACCGGGGGAATTCTCGATGACGAGGTTGCTCACGGCAAGGTCCGAGGACTCCATCAGCCGAATAAAGGGAGACGGACGGCCCGGGACCTTCTTTCGTTTGCAGGCGAAGTGGACAGACTTCGCCTCCTCCAGAGTGAAGACCTCGGGTGGCGTTACGGGCGCATGCATCCGGGGAGGATTCCACCAGGCGTCGCCTTCTCCGGCGATCCTCCCGGGACCCTCAATGCGCACGTTCTGAACGTTGTCGCAATGGATGAAGTGCGCGGGACCGTAGTGCGAGGGGTCCCGGCTGGCGCGAAGCACAGCGTCCTTGGCGATGCGCAGGGTGACGTTGCTCTTCAACTCCAGGGTGCCGGAGACAAAGTCGCCGCCAGCGACCCAAACCGTACCGCCACCCTGGCCGTGGGCAGCATCGATGGCGCTCTGAATGGCCGCGCTGTTTACGGTCTTGCCGTCGCCGATGGCCCCATAGTCGGACACATTGAACAGGGGTCCGGACGGCGCTGCCCTATCGAAATCTATGTATTGGCTGTAGGGGATGTTTTGGAGGAATTCACCGGGAGTGATTGCGGATGCATCCGCAGAGTGGTCCCGGATTCCCAGGCCCGCCGTCAGGAGTTTTCCGAAGGCTTCCATGTAGCTGTTTTCGCGGCTCGACTCTTTGACGTATTCGACCCCCGTTTCCTTGGCCGTCGCGAAGAAGGCATCCATGGAGCCGCGAAACCATGTTTCAAAGGCCGTGGCCTCCGTCTTTGGTATGGTGCCGGCGGCACATGCCGCGGCCCGGAGCTGAGTGTAGTCGATGGAGAGACGCGCTCTCTTCACGCGTAACAGCCGTTCGGGGTCGTTTCGCACGAGCCGTTCCGCCTCGTCGAAATAGCCGGCTGCATGTGCCATGACCGCCGGGCTGAGGTACTTGGGGCCGGTGCGTTCCTCGAAGGGTCCCATGTGGAGTCCGTGGAAGTCCGTGCCCTTCACTTGTTCCTCGAGCATGTCGAGGTAGGCGTGAATGGGCGGGGCCGCGGAACCATAGTAGGCTTCGAGAAACTCGTCCGTGGCGGTACGCCGGTCGTACCGCGGGTTCCAGAGCAGTTTCGCGAGAACATAGCACCGCAGGGCGTCCAGGTCGCTCCGCTCCGTTCCGCTGCCCTGTTCAAGCACTCCCCGAACGCCGTTTTCGGTCAGATACTGCAGGTTGGTCCCCAAGGTGTGCAGGTTTGGAAACGGCATCAGGTACTGCCGGAAATTCACCACGTAGTCCCAGATGTAGATGTTGTTCGTCAGGCGTGACCAGTCGCGCAGGGCGTCGCGCACGGGCGCGTTTTCTTCGCAGCGGAAGTCGCCGATGGCGTGCGAACCGCATTTCCCGGTGGTAATCCAGATGATCGTGCCGGGGTCGGGCTTGAGCGATTTCGGGGCCGGGCGGGTGTACCAATAGGCAAGAGTGATGATGCGGACGTCAGGGCGCTCTTCGCGGACGGCCTTCCCCACCCTGTCCACGAATTGCAGCACTGGCGCGGAGTGGGCTCCGCCTTCGGCCGCTTCGACGGCGGCACAGCGCTCGCACTCGCACCAGCCGCCGGGGCCGTCATTCTGGAAGATGCCGAAGATCCGGGCGTCGGGGTTCTCGCGAATTCGTTTCTTGGCGTTCAAGATGGCTTCCGCGATCATCTCTTCGTTGGTCAGGCAGAGTTGGGTTCGCTTGTAGTGACCGACCAGCGTCCGCTTGCCGTCCACCAGCGAGAACCACTCGGGGTGCGCCTCGAAATACGTGTCCGGCGGTATCAGGTCCCAGAACATGGCCCCGGCAAATTGGAGGCGCCGTTCCGTGGCGAACGGACTCGCGGGGGGCAGCCGGTCGCCATTGAGCCGGTTCCGCATGACCCAGTCGAGGTCATAAGAGGAGAGATGCAGGACTTCGCGGTACTCAAGCGCAGGCACCTGGCGCTCGTCAATGGCGGGCAGTTCCAGACGCGGGCGCGCGGGAATCCGGCTCACGCCCGGCGCAAACCAGCGGCAACCGAGACGGTCCTCGAGAAACGCGTACACGCCGTAAAGTGTTCCGCGCAACCGGCCGCCCGCGATGACGAGCTTCGTTCCGGTGGTCTTGATGACAAAGCCCTCGTCGCCGAGCTGCTCACGTTCCAAGTCGATGCCCAACGCCGCGAGCCGCGCGTTGGCCCCCAAGACGATTTCGTGTTCGCGTTCCGGTTCGCTGTCGCTGACGATGGGCAGGCGCGCCCCCGTGATCTGTTCGAGGAACGATTGCAGTTCGGCCGCCGCACGGGACTCCAAAGGGGAGGGATCGCTCGGGCGCACTATGCAGTAGGCACTGTGTCCTCCCTCCGCCAGCACCGGAGCGGGACTCGCTTCGGCGAGAAACAGCGATACCACGCAACTGAACAGGGCGACACACCCAGACCCCGGCATTGGACTACCTCCCCTTGGTCAATTCGATGATGGCTCCCCACGATTCATCCGGCGCCCATTATAGCCTTTGACCGGGGTGGTTTCGTGTTCGATGAACAGCCGAATCCGGGGCTTCACGGAGATGACGGTGCTCGTGTGTGAGACACTACCGAGATTCCAAGAAGTGCATAGCGCGCGGTAGCACCTCCCCCGCATTCACTCTTTGTGAGTCTGCTATCCCGAATGCGCGGTGATGAAATCACGCACGGCATCGGCTTGGGACCGGTGGCCGTCGATCAAGACTGCGGCGAGGATGGAGTATCCGGATAGCTTGCCTTTCTCGACCAGATCCGCGATGCCTTCCATCTGGCTCTTGACGAGGTCGACGGGAACAGGCGCCACCTTGGTGTAATCGCGAAGGTACACGCCCATGACGACGGGCTTGTCCGGGAACAGCGCCAAGCACTGGTCCACGTACTCCGGCATGCGGACGATGTCTTCGGACTTCCAGATCCACAGGGTCACCACATCGATGTGGGGGCGCATCGCGGTCCAAAAGTCAGCCTTCTCGAACTCATGGGTGTACACTACGGTCCAGAGGTTCAGACCGGGATTCAAGTCACGAATTGCAGAGCGGATAGCGCCAAATTCATCCGGTCCATAGTTGAAACGCGTCATGAGCCCCAGAAGGTCATCACAATAAACACCCGTGACGTTCGGGAAGTCCTTGGCGAGGCGCGCGACGTTTTCTCCTTCTGTCCGGACGGTCACGGGATCGCTCTTGGGCTTGCATGCGGGACGTCCATCTTCGTTCCACTCCCAGCCCCACTTGCTGATATCGCAGGTGACTTCGTCGTAATCCTGGAGCAGGCGCAAGGCGTGGACATCGTTGGGGTGAAACAGGTAGTTGACCCGCGACAGGCCGAAGTAGCGTGCGCCCTGACCGAGGCCGTAGATGGAAGGCGGCACTTGAGGGTCGATGCCCTGCCCCTCCCACGCCCAGCCGATGTCGCGAATGGAGGGCTTGGCCGCCTTGGGGGCTTCCGCCGTGGGGGCTTGCGGCTCCGCTCCTTGCGCGGGACCCGCCAAGGCGAGTGCGGCTCCGGCAAGAGAGACTCCCTGGATGAATTCCCGGCGTTTCATGGAAACCTCCATTCGATGCGAGCATCGGGTCGTAGCGTTGCAGGCACAGGCGGTCGATTCTCCGTTCATGCTACACCAATTCCCAGGATTTCGCGCATTTGACTGGAGGCCGTGCGCTTGGCGACGATGAGGAGGTCTGGGGAATTCGCGCGGGGGATCCGAACCGGGATGGACAAGGAGGCGACCATGATCGAGCTGGGTATGCACACTGACAACTGGCGTCCGCTGAGCGGGGGATTCGGAACAGCGGCGGATGCGGCGGTCAAGTATGGCATCAAACATCTGGAGTTTGCGGCGATTCACGGTCAGTACTTCATCCAGGCCATGGGCTATGAGCCCGGCATCTCGCTGGAGTCGAATCCGCGCGCGCTCAAGCGGTACTGCGACAAGCGCGGGTTGAAGATTTCGCAAATTGACGGGGCGTTTCCCCTCATGGGGCCGGACGGGTCCGCGTACGGCGTGCAGTACGTCCGGCAGTGCATCCGGTTCGCGGCCGAGCTCGACTGTCCCATGGTGGACACAACGGACGGCGCGTTCAAAATCGAGGGCCTCAGCCGCGACGAGGTCTTCCGCATCACCTGCGACAACTACCGGCAGGTGTTGTCGTGGGCGGAAGACTACCGGATCGTCATCAACGTCGAGCCACACGGCCCGTATACGAATGATGGCGAATTCATGTTGAAACTGTTCAAGCATTTTGATTCCGAATGGTTGCGGTGCAACTTCGACACGGGGAACTCATTCATCGCGGGTCACGATCCACTGGAATACCTGAAGACCCTGCGCGCGTACTTGTCGCACTGCCACATCAAGGACGTGAGCGAAGGACTGGCCGCCGCTGCGCGCGGCGAGGAAACCGGTATCGCGTGCAGCGAAGTGCCCATCGGCGGCGGCGTGAATGCGGACAACATCAAGAAGTGTCTCGCCTTCCTGAAGGAGACCAAGTGGGACGGCGTGGTCTCGCTCGAATGCTACGGCGCGGATGAGAACATCAAGATGAGCGTGGAGTTCCTGCGAGCACTGGTGTGAAGCGGCGAGAAAAATTAGCTCAAGATTCTTTCAACGTAGCTGGATGGAATGTAATCTTGAAGGTCCAGGCTTAGTTCGTCCTTGACGAATCGCGAGATGAACTTCAAAGCACGCTCAACGTGGAATGCTGCATCGTCTGCGCTAGGATTTCCGTATTTGTGCTGTATGCTATTGCGTTCCTCATGAAGTAGTTCAAGGTCTGGCTTCTCAGGGATTACACAACCCAACTCCTTCTCCAAGATATCATACGCACCCCAAATGGATATGGTCTCTTTTGGATTCTTGTAGATTGACTTTCCGCTGCTTCGCACCTTCTCCTTAAGCAACAATTCGACCGCTTGGTCTATATGTAGGAGTGCAAACTTCATGTCCGTACTCGTATCACTTCGGAAGTAGTGCCACAGTCCATGCTCGAGAACTTCAAAGGCAGAGCGCAGGAGAGGCGATAACCTGGGAAGCGCAGCGGAGTTACTATGTTTAGTGCGAACCGCAGATTTCTTGGCGGTGGCCATCGTGGATTGCCCCTCGCCCAACTAATCCTGTTTCTCGGCCAACTTCTGCTCTACAAACTCCTCACCCGTTCTCGTGAGTAAATACCCCCTTCGTCCTTTCGATCCCTTAGGCTTCTTCGCCTCCATCATACGACCACTCTTTATATTCAAAATTATCATTTGACTTGTGTTTGAGTTCTCCATTTTAGCGTCGTAGTAGCACTGATTAATGTCGGCCGGCGTGAATTCGGCGCCATCAGAGAATTTCTCTAGGTAGTAGCCAAAGGCGAGCACTAGGTCGGTGTGCTTCTTGATTTCGAGCTTTCGTACGAATTCACCAACCGACATTGCCTTGTCGCTGGACGCGATCCGGTTTCCCGTCTCGTCGGATTTGGTGGTATCCTGAGCAGACTCTATCGATTTTCCCGCCATTCCATAGCGCTCGAACATTTGTTGGACAAAGGCTTTGTCACCTTCCGCCTCAAACTCAAAGTCCGGCTTTACTATTCTGATTCGGTAGGTATTGGCCGCCATGGAACCTCCTCTCCAACAAGACAGGCACTGAGCCCATATCCTAGTGCTTCCAGTCGATACATATTACTTCGATATTTAGGGATACGCAAGCGAATCCAGGAATCATCGTGGTTGGGCTGCCGCTGACAACTGCCGAGCTAAGGTCTGTTAGAGTGTTCGAAATGCTCTTGTGTGGCTGCCTGGCTTTCCTCCACCCACTTCAACGCGCGATACGTACAAGGTAGTGTGGTGTTTTGTATGGGTCACATTTGAGCGAGGCGGAGGACCGCACTATGCCGGAAGTAGTGAAACGCGAACCGGGGCTAGATCCGGGGCAGACCTGCGCCAGACAGCAGACAGGGGCAGTTGGTCGTTGATTCGGCTTGTGCCGGAATGGGGATGGCAGCCGTGGGACGGTCGGCGCTGGACGCGTGACGACCTGGACGTGGTGCGAAGAATGGCGCAGGACGTGCACGCCTGTGTGCGGTTCGAGGATACGGCGACGGAGTACACGCAGCGGTGGTGGGTGGGCCCGCCTCAGTCACCTTTCGGGGCGTCTTGCCCGGATGCATCCTCGTGCGGTCTTCCTGCGCTTTTTGCCTGGTCTATTCGCTGATTTGGTCATTCGGGCAGGTTCGAGTAGTATATCCAGGAGGCTCGAAGCGCTATTCTCGGGAGAACCATCATGCTGAAGCAGATTAAGATCATTGTCGAAAAGCACCCCGACGGTTACGTTGCTTATCCCGTTGGACTAAAGGGCATTGTGGTGGCAGAAGGCGATACCTATGAGGAAGCCTTGGCGGACGTGAAATCGGCCATCGAGTTTCATATTGAGACCTTTGGTAGCGAAGTGCTGGAGGTGGGCGAAATGGCTCAGGAAGTCTTTATCGCGGAAACCGGGGTAACGGTCTGATGCCGTCATTCCCAGTCGACGCGCCGAAAGAAAAGGTGGTTAAAGCCCTCCAGACACTTGGGTTTGTGATGGTTCGGGAGAAGAATCATATCGCGATGGTCCGCCAGAACGCAGACGGGACGCGAACACCGCTTACGATGCCTAACCACCGCAGAATCAAGGGCGCTACGCTTCGGACGATTTTGCGGCAGTCACAAATCAGCCGTGACGATTTTCTTGATGCCTTTAACGGGGAGTAAAATGGGGCAAGACCAGTTTCAGGGCGGTGATTCCCCTACAAATACTGCGAAAAAGTCTCTTCGTAAGCCATTTCCGGTCCCTTGACACATTCGCCATGCGGTTCTATGATTCTCGTAGAGCACTTGTTGCTTCGCGCCCCGGGCAAGTTCAGAAGGGGGAAACTCTGGCGCCAGGGTACGCGGGTGCTTATACGGGTCAAGAACAGGCCCCGTGTTTCGCTCTGCAAAGCCTCTGCGAAAGACGTGGTCAGTCCCGTTCCACTGCAGGATTTGAGATCAAGCGGGAACGCATCCTGAGCGCCTTGCTCAGAGAGGGGGATGAGATATGTCACACAAAACCGATCGCCGGACGTTCGTGAAGAGTGCGCTTGCGGCGCCGGCCGCGATGGCGCTGTCGATGCAGGCGGGTGGACAGGCACCGGCGACGCCGGCTCCGCAGCAAGCAGCGCCTGCCGTTGCTCTTCCCCAAGGCAAGATTGGGAACATGCAGGTCAGCCGGCTGTTGCTCGGGGGCAATTTGCTGACTCACTTCACGCACAGCCGCGACTTGAAGTACGTTTACAATCTCGCCGCGCATTACAACACCGACGAGAAGATCATCGAGACCCTGGCGATTGCCGAGCAGAACGGGATCAACACGCTCGTTATCCACACGGTGCCTCACGTGCTCGACACGCTGCGGAAGTACCGCGTGGAAATGGGCGGCAAGATTCAGTGGATTGTGTGTCCGACGGCGCCGGTGGGCAATGACCTGACGGAATATGCCCAGCAGGTTGAAGCGCTGGTAAAGGATCGCTGCGAGGCGATCTATGTGTTTGGGGTGAACGCGGACAAGTTGGTCGCGGAAGGCCGGGGCGACGTGATCGCCAAGCTGGTCGCCATCGCGAAGGAACACGGCGTTCCTTCCGGTGTCGGGGCTCACGACGCGAACGTGATCATGTTTTGCGAAAAGAACAACGTGGGCGCGGACTTCTACGTCAAGACGCTCCACCATCACAAATACCCGACCGCGCCCAAGCCCCACGAACTCACGGCGGCGTATGCCGAGATTCCCGGATACTGGTGCCGGGACCCGCAGGAGCTTGTCGAGTTCATGGCGACGGTCGAGAAGCCGTGGATCGCGTTCAAGGTCATGGCGGCGGGCGCCATCGAACCCGCGAGCGCCTTCCAATACGCCTTCAAGAATGGCGCCGATCATGTCCTCGCGGGGATGTTTGACTACGAGATCGCCGAGGACGCCAAGATCGCGTGCGATATCTTGTCCAACATCGAGAGAACGCGTCCGTGGCGAAGCTGACAATCGTGTTCGCTGC